>DATAIA010000310.1:0-24913 GCA_036262895.1 Xanthobacteraceae bacterium | reverse complement strand
CGATGACACCACCACGACTTTGGCCGCCTCTACATTTTTCGACTCGTGCCCAATGGCGACCGGGACACCCTTTTCCCGCAAGCGCTTCACATTGGCGTTCTCGGCAACATCCGAGCCCTGCACGGAATAACCGAGGTTGATCAGAACCTCGGCAATCCCGCTCATCCCGATGCCACCGATCCCAATAAAATGAATTGGACCAATCTCTTGCGGCAGTTTCATCCCGTAACACCCCAACCCCTGCATCTATTCAATCTGCACACCGGTTGATGACGTACAGTCGAACCCACTCTGTCCCGACCCACCGCGAAAAGGCTGTCAGCTTGCACAGATGCGTAAACCTATCTGCGCGACAATCAAGTCAATGCCGATTGCGAAAGCCCCCTAGGGTTAGCGCTGCAGTGCTGCAAATTTAGGCAAAAACTAAATCGAGATGCGGAAGTTAACCGTATTTTTCCGTTTTTGAGGTGGAATCTGACGGGAAGGGCAATCCAGGATAGCGCGCCCGGCCTGAACGCCTTCAGCCCCTTGGTCACTCGAATCGTACGGATGCAGCCATGAATTTTATGAAATTCGGATTGCGATCACGGCTTTATGCTGGTTTCGGCGCCCTGATCGTTCTTGCGTCGGCAATGGCGGCATTTTCGATCTTGCAGCTCTCCTCCATAGATAAAGACATCGACGACTTGCGCGTATTGTCAGATAACGCCGTGCGCCTTCCGGATGTCGGCGGCGCCTTGGACGCCATGCGACGGACCAGCTTCCGATACAAGATCGATGGGAATCCTGATGCGCGCAAGGAAGGCCAAGAGGCAACGACCCGTGCGCTTGAGTTGCTGAAGGCTGCGGCGACGACCACGCTCTCAGCCGAGGAGCGTCAGGTTTATGCTGGATTGCAGTCCGAGATTGCAGCCTACAGCAAGAAGGAAGAAGAACTTGTTCAACTGACCGATCAGATGATTGTTGCACGCGAGACGCAATTTCCCATCGGGGCTGAGCTGGTCAAAAAAATCCATGAATTGATCGAGGTGCTTCGGCCTCTCGGCGATCGTTCGCTCGACTTGGCCATTGCGCGGGTTGAGGCAGAAGTTCATGCCTCCCGCGTGTCAAGTTGGCGCTTCCAGGCCAGGCGAAATCCGAAAGAGCCGGACGTATTTAGGGATAACGCACAAAAGGCCAACGCCGCACTCGCGACGATCCAGAAGCCCGATCTTCCGGAAAAGGTCCGAACAATGCAGGCAGGCGTCAAAGCACAGATCGACGGCTATTTAACGGCTTTCGAAAAAGTGGTTACCTTCATGAACAAGCTTGAGGACCTGCATACAAACGACATGGTGCCTCATATCAAGGCGATGCAGGCAAAGGCACGCGAAGCCCAGGCAAAGTTGCAAGCCAATTTCTCCAAAACCCAGCAGAGCGTTGACGATAAGATCGCAGGCACAAACAGAGCCCAGCAAATCGTCGGTATGTTGATTCTCCTGTCCGGCGTTTTGATCGCGTTCCTCATTGCCCGCAGCATCATCCGACCGGTTGGCGGCATGACGACCGCGATGCAGAACCTCGCTGCGGGTGATACCACGGTCGAGATTCCCTCGCGCGACAGCACTGACGAAATCGGCTCGATGGCGCAAGCCGTCGAAGTGTTCAAACAGAACGCCATCGCACGTACACGCCTTGAAGCCGAGCAAAAAGAAGCCGAAGCACGCACGGCCCAACAGCGCAAAGAGGATACGCGAAAGCTTGCCGATCGGTTTGAAGCGGCGATCGGCAGTATCGTCAACGCGGTATCGACGACCTCAACAGAACTTGAAGCAGCGGCATCAACCCTTACGCATACTGCTGAAACCACTCAGCAGCTGGCTGGCGTGGTGACGAACGCCTCTGAAGAGGCCTCTGTGAACGTCCAATCGGTTGCGTCTGCCGCAGAAGAACTCACCGCCTCAGTCAACGAAATTTCCCGGCAGGTTCAGGAATCCACCAAGATCGCGGGCGAGGCCGTGCATCAGGCACAGAAGACCGACAGCCGGATTGGCGAGCTGTCGCAGGCGGCCCAACGCATCGGTGACGTCGTGAAACTGATTACCGCGATCGCCGAGCAAACCAACCTGCTGGCACTGAATGCGACGATCGAGGCAGCACGCGCCGGTGAAGCCGGCCGCGGATTTGCCGTCGTTGCCCAGGAGGTGAAGACGCTCGCATCACAAACCGCAAAAGCAACCGACGAAATCAGTACCCAGATTGCCGGCATGCAGGCTGCTACACAGGATTCCGTGTCGGCCATCAAGGAGATCAGCGGGACTATCGAGCGCGTTGCGCATATCGCATCCACGATTGCTGCTGCCGTCGAGGAACAGGGCGCTTCGACACAGGAAATCGCGCGCAACGTTCAGAATGCCGCGGAAGGAACAACACGAGTTGCAGCCAATATCGGCGACGTCAACAGAGGCGCCAGCGAAACCGGATCGGCTTCAGCCCAGTTGCTGTCCTCAGCCCGCGAGTTGTCTAGCGAGGGTGACCGCCTCAAGGTTGAAGTGGAAAACTTCCTATCGAATATTCGCGCAGCGTAAAAAGCTGCGTCACGCATAAGGTTTCATGCTTTATCCGCAAGTCGAATCTACGACTTGCGGCTTTTTTTGTTCTCACGCTTTAAATTCAAATCCCGGCCGTGCGGCATACCAGATCAGCAAGCCGCTCCGCCGCATCAAGCGCACCGGCTGATTGCGCGGCAACCGCCATGGCGCCAAGCCGCGCCGGGGCCCCGGCGAGTGCACCGATTTCGCCCGCAAGATGCTGCGGCGTAAAATCCTTCTGCTGGATCACAATTGCCCCACCGACTTTTTCAAGCACGCGGGCATTGGCCAATTGATCTTGATCGAGCGCATGCGGCAGCGGCACCAGGATTCCAGGCCGCCCAATGGCCGCGAGTTCGGCTACCGTCGAAGCTCCGGAGCGCGAAACAATAAGATGAGCCGCAGCAATCCGCGCCGGAAGATCGGGAAAGAATGGCGCGACCTCTGCTTTAACATCCAATCGCGCATAGGCGCTGCGCACGCGCTCAAAATCATCGTCGCGCGCCTGTTGAACGACCGACAGTCGCGCACGAATGCCGGCATCGAGCGCCTCGATTGCCGAAGGCACAATGTCGGCCATAATCCGCGCCCCTTGGCTGCCACCAAAGACAAGCAAACGAAGTGGACCCGTCGGATCCGGGGTTGAATAAGCCATGGCTGCTGCGGCAGCGACTGCGGGACGGATCGGGTTCCCGGTGCGGGTGACCTTGGTAATGAGCGCTTTATCGCGAACGACATCAGGAAAGCTTGTCGCAATCGCGGTGACACGCGAGGCGAGTAGACGATTGGCGCGCCCCATGACGCCGTTCTGCTCATGAATCAACGTCGGAATGCCGCGCACTATTCCCGCCATGACAGGCGGAATGGTCGGATACCCTCCAAATCCTATCACCGCGGCGGGCCTGATCTGTCCAAGCAGCCGCCAGGCTCGCAACGTTCCCCCCATCAGAACCGCGGCCGTCCGAGCAAGTTGGAGCGGATTGCGCCCGCGAATAGTCGCGCTCGGAATAAGATGCGTGGCACGCGCCGGGAACGAGCCGCCGTAGCGCGAGGCGCGCTCGTCCGTTGCAAGCTCGATGCTCACACCTCGCTTTGCAAGAGCAAGCGCAAGTGCTTCTGCAGGAAACAGATGGCCACCGGTTCCACCGGCAGCGAGAAGAACGAGCGGTGCCCCGCGAGTGCTGATCAGGCTACCCTCCCAACAATCGGGTATCCATCGCCGCTCACCAGCAGTTCAGCCCGTGGACGCTCGCGCGTCAGTGCAAGCAGCATTCCCATGCCATAAGCAACCGACAGCATCGAGGAACCGCCATAGGAAATAAACGGCAGCGTCATGCCTTTCGCCGGAATCAAATGCAGATTCACCGCAAGGTTGATCGCCGATTGGGTTCCAAACAACATGGCGAGACCTGCCGTCGCAAACCGCGTGAACGGATCTTCGTCACGCAGCGAATGCATGAGCGCGCGAATGACAATGAAAGCAAACAACCCGACAAGCACCAGACAGAGCACGATGCCGAACTCTTCGGCCGCCACCGCAGGCACGAAGTCGGTGTGACTATCGGGCAGCACGCGCTTGACCGTGCCCTCGCCCGGCCCAAGACCGAACCAGCCGCCACGGATGAAGGACTCAACGGCGGTGTCGACCTGGAACGTATCCCCCGACGACGGATCAAGGAAACGTTTGATACGTCCTGCCACGTGCGGGACAGTGAAGTAGGCGCCCAGAAGCCCGACAGCGGCAGCGCCGCCGAGGCCCGCCACCCATAACAGCCGCATCCCGGCCATAAAAAACAAAGCACCCCAGACCATCGTGATCAGCATCGCCTGACCAAAATCGGGCTGCATGATCAGAAGCGTGACGACCAGCAGCAGCAGGCCGAGTGCAATCGTATTCGCCGGCATCTCCGGACGGCGAGCCGATTCCCCAAACATCCACGCAATCAAAATGACGAACGCGGGCTTTACGAATTCAGAAGGCTGCAGATTAATGCCAAGCACGACGATCCAGCGTCGCGCACCTTTGATTTCCGCACCGAACCAGAAGGTCGCCGCAATCATCGCAACGCTTGCGATAAACAGCAGCAGCGCCAACCGGCGAATTTGCCGCGGCGACAGAAACGACGTCACAATGAGGACGCCGAGCGCAGGGATCAGAAACAACACGTGGCGATTGACGAAGTGAAACGCATCAAGGCCCAGCCGCGCCGCAACCGGGGGGCTTGCCGCAAGTGAGAGCACGATCCCGGCAAGCATCAAAGCCAGGAACGCCACAAGCAAAAGCTTGTCAACTGTCCACCACCACGCCGCGAACGGCGTACGTTCAGCGCGAGACACCATCGGCGTTCTCCTTGATGGGTTCGATGCCGCCAAGATTGTGAACGAGATCGCGGAAGGCCGAACCGCGAACCTCGAAATTCGGATACTGATCGAATGACGCACATGCCGGCGAAAGTAACACCACCGGCTCCTTCAAACATGCTTCTTCGGCATCATGTGCCGCAAGCGCCACGGCTTGGTCCAACGTTCCGCTCATGGCATAGGAAACGTTGCCATTGAGGGTGGCGGCAAATGCGTCAGCCGCTTCACCAATCAAATAAGCCTTACGGATGCGCGGAAAGAATTCGCGCAAACCGGAAATCCCTCCTGATTTCGGCTTGCCTCCGGCAATCCAGAAAATGTCGGAGAAACTTGCCAATGCGCGTGCCGCGGCATCGGCATTAGTCGCCTTGGAATCGTTGACGAACAAAACGCCGCGGCGGCGACCCACCTGTTCCATACGATGCGCCAATCCGGGAAACGAGGCGAAGCCTTTTTGGATTTGCTCTGCTTTCAATCCAAGCGCGAGAGCGGCCCCAGCCGCGCAAGCCGCATTCTGCGCGTTATGGAGCCCCCGCAAGGAACCAATCCCACTTAGTTTTGCGAGAGGCTGAACAGATCCTGCGCGTGCAAGCAGAATTTGTTCGTCTTCGACATAAATGCCATTTGCAAGCGGCCGCTTGACCGAAACGCGCACGACCTTGCGTCCTGCGCGTTCAATCCGTTCGGCGGCGGCTTCGCACCACGCATCATCAACGCCGATGATTGCCGTTCCGCCTGCCTGCGTGCCGGCGACCAGACGCTCCTTGATCGCCGCATAGTTCTCAATCGTGCCATGCCGCTCCAGATGATCTTCGCTGACGTTGAGCAAAATACCGACAAGCGGATCAAGGCTCGGAGCCAGGTCGATCTGATAGGACGAGCATTCAATCACGTGCGCATGCTCACGATGCTGCGGCGCAAGCGACATGATCGGAATTCCGACATTACCGCCGAATTCCGCCGACCGGCCGGCCGAACTGAGAAGATGCGCAACAAGTACCGTGGTGGTCGATTTGCCGTTGGTCCCTGTAATCGCCACAAAAGGTGAGCGAGGTTCCTTCGCGCGCCGTTCCCTGCAGTAAAGCTCGATGTCGCCAATCACCTCGGCGCCGGCATTGCGTGCCAGTTCAACCGACCAATGGGGCGTGGGATGCGTGAGCGGCACACCGGGAGCAAGCACCAGCGTCGATACTCCCGACCAGTCGAGACGACGCAGATCATGGGTTGGAACGCCGGAGCTCGCCGCAGCCGCAACTTTCTTTGCGTCATCGTCAAACGCAATGACCTCGGCGCGGCCGGCAAGCAACGCATGGCACGTCGCAAGCCCCGAACTGCCGAGCCCAAACACCGCCACTTTGCGGCCGGCGAAGGTGGTGGCGGGAATCATCGGCATCCTACCTCAGCTTAAGTGTAGACAAACCGGCAAGCGCCAGCACCACCGACACGATCCAAAAGCGGATGACGATCTGCGGCTCAGTCCAACCGAGTTGTTCGAAGTGATGATGGATCGGCGCCATCTTGAAGACGCGTTTGCCGGTGAGGCGGAACGAAACAACCTGCACAATCACCGAGACCGCTTCGAGCACAAACAGACCGCCGATCACCGCGAGCACAATTTCGTGTTTGGTGGCAACCGCAACCGCGCCGATCAATCCGCCAAGCGCCAGGGAGCCGGTGTCGCCCATGAAAATCGATGCAGGCGGCGCATTGAACCAAAGAAAGCCGAGACCGGCACCGATCAGTGCGCCGCACAGCACCGCAAGTTCACCGGTGCCCGCCACGTAATGAATTTGCAGGTAATCGGCGAAGACCGCGTTGCCCGAAAGGTAAGCGATCATGCCGAAGCTGCCGGCCGCAATCATCACCGGAACGATGGCAAGGCCGTCGAGCCCATCCGTCAGATTGACCGCATTGCCGGCGCCCACAATGATGAAGCCCCCGAAGATGAAAAAGAACCAGCCAAAATCAATCATCAGTTCTTTAAATATCGGGAATACCAGCGAGGTCGAGAATGGCGGCCGCCCCAGGCTCGTAATCGCGAGACATGCCACAGCGGCAATCAACGCTTCGAGCGCAAGCCGCGAACGCCCGGAAAAGCCGTTATGGGTCTGCTTGGTCACCTTGAGATAATCGTCGTAAAAACCGATCAAACCAAAGCCGAGCGTTACGCCAAGCACGATCCAGACATATGGATTAAGCGGATTGGCCCAAAGCACGGTTGAAACGACAAGACCCGACAAAATCATCAAGCCGCCCATCGTCGGCGTACCGGTTTTGGTCAGGAGATGAGATTGCGGACCGTCGGCCCGGATCGGTTGGCCCTTGCCCTGCTTGAGCCGCAACTGATTGATAATGGCGGGGCCAAACAAAAACACGAACACCAGCGCAGTGACCACCGCGCCACCAGTTCGGAACGTAATGTACCGGAATACATTGAAAAATGAAATTTTGTCGGAGAGTTCAGCGAGCAAATAAAACATGTTCAGCCTTCCGCAGGCGCCTGTTCGACTGCTTCATGATGGACAAAACGGCGCGTCAGCGCTTTGACGATTGAACCCATTCGCGACCCATTCGACGCCTTGACCATCAGGACGTCGCCATCGCGAACCACTGCCAGCACCTGAGGCTCAAGCGCGCTGGCGCTCTCCGCATAGCCGCCCCGGCGTTCGGACGGAAGAGCCTCCCACAAAGATTTGATCAGCGGGCCCGCACAAAATACCAGATCGACATCGGAGGCGATGATCGGTTCAAGCAGGTCACGGTGAAGCTCAGGACCCTTTTGACCAAGCTCCAGCATGTCGCCGAGTACGGCAATGCGCCGCCCGCTGCGTCCGACCTCGCTCTGCCCGAGCAAGGCAATGGCCGCGCGCATCGACGCCGGATTGGCATTGTAGCTCTCATCGATCAGCAACGCGGCGCCGTTTGGTAAGGCAAGCGTCAGGCGCTGCCCGCGCCCGACGGGCGGCTGCAGCCTGGCAAGAGCAAGGGCTGCGATCGCGAGATCGCCGCCCAGCAATTTGACCGCCGCCAGCACGGCAAGCGAATTGAGCACCACATGCCGGCCTGGCGAACCGATCTTATAGGTGACGGCTTCGCCGAGAATTTGCGCATCGACAATCGAGCAGTCCGATTTGAGCGCCGTCTTCATCAACCGCACATCGGCATCGGCATGCTCGCCGAATGAAACGATCCGTTTGACACCGGCCCGCTCTGCCCTTTGCCTCAAGCGGGCAAAGTGCGGGTTATCGCGATTGATCACCGCCGCTCCGGCCGCCTCAAGACCGGCGAAGATTTCCGCCTTCGCATCGGCGATGTCCTCGACTGAATGGAAATGCTCCAGATGAACGGCCTCGACTGTCGTGACAACTGCCACATGCGGGCGCACTAGACGCGTCAACGGCGTGAGTTCGCCAGCATGGTTCATGCCAAGCTCAAATACGCCAAAGCGAGCACTGGCCGGCATCCGCGCAAGCGAAAGGGGCACGCCCCAATGATTATTGTAAGAGGCGGCCGATGCATGCGTCTCGGCCTGCTCGGCAAGAATAAGCCGCAACGCTTCCTTGGTTCCGGTCTTGCCGACCGAACCGGTGACGGCAACGATTTGCGCTGACGATCGTGCGCGCGCAGCAAGCGCAAGCTCGCGCAGCGCTTCAAGCACATCGCCAACAACAAGCAGCGGAGCATTGCTTGGCAGCGAGCCCAGCTTGCTTTCGGAAACAACCGCAAGTCCCGCACCTGCGGCAAGTGCGACATCAACAAACTCATGACCGTCGCGGCTATCACCGGTAATCGCAAAAAAAGCATCGCCGGGAGTGATCGTGCGGCTGTCGATGGAAATGCCGCCGATCGCGGTCGGCAGCGGACCCGCGGCCCGCGCACGCATCGCCGTGATCATCGCATCAACGGTCCATAAAGCGCGATTGTTCATACGGCCCTCTCCTTGAGCGCCGTTGCAATCGCATCATGATCCGAAAACGGCAACACCCGGTCGCCCACGATTTGGCCGCTTTCGTGGCCCTTGCCGGCAACGATCAAAACGTCTCCAGGATTAAGCCCGGCAATGGCGTGGCGGATCGCTTCTTCGCGATTGCCGATTTCAATCGCAGCCGGCGCCTCGGCGAGGATCGCCGCGCGAATGGCAGCGGGATCTTCGCTGCGTGGATTGTCGTCCGTGATAATCACCCGATCGGCTTTATCTGCAGCAATCGCGCCCATGAGCGGACGTTTGCCGCGATCACGATCGCCTCCCGCGCCAAATACAACGACAAGCTTGCCTTTAGTGTAGGGGCGCAGAGCATCAAACGCTTTGGCAAGGGCATCAGGCTTGTGGGCATAGTCGACGAAAATGGGTGCGCCGTTGTGCTCGGCAACAAGTTCGAGCCGGCCCTTGGCGCCAACCAATCCCTCAAGCGCAGCAAACACCCGCTCGGGCTTATCACCCGATGCAATCGCGATGCCCGCAGCAACAAGCGCGTTTTCTATTTGAAACGCACCGACCAACGGCAGCCGCAGGTGATAACCGACCCGTTCGTGTTGGATGTGAATCGTCTGCGCGAAACCATCAATGCCCGCGCCGAGCAGTTTGATGCCGTCGCCCGCGGCGCCAACGGTGAGTATCGACAGGCCCCTCGCCCCGGCCCGATGAACGACGACACCAGCTCGGTCGTGATCGACATCGATCACAGCGGCTCCACCAGGTTTGACGAGTTGATCAAACAAGCGCAGCTTGGCCGCAAAATAATCTTCGATTGTCTCGTGATAGTCGAGATGATCGCGCGTAATGTTCGTGAACGCACCAACGCCCACCTGCAGCCCATCAAGCCGATACTGATCGAGCCCATGTGAGGATGCCTCAATGGCGAGATGCGTGACACCGTCTCCCGCAAGCCGGTCGAGGGTGCGGTGCAAATCAATGGGATCAGGCGTCGTAAGCGAGCCATAGACCTGTTCGTTTGGCGCCACGATACCAACCGTCCCGACGCTCGCCGCCTGATGGCCCAGCACCTCCCAGATCTGCCGCGAGAATGAAGCAACAGAGGTCTTGCCGCTTGTTCCCGTCACAGCGGCAATCATTTTCGGTTGACGAGGAAAGAACCGCGCCGCCGTCAGCGCCAGCGCCTGGCGGACATTGCCAACCTGCACGAAAGCAACACCGTCAGGCAGCGATTGCGGCCTCTGTTCGCCAAGCACGGCCGTTGCGCCAGCGGCGATCGCATCGCCGATAAATTTCATGCCATCGGTTTTGGTGCCGGAAATTGCGACGAACAGATCGCCAGATTTCACTTTTCGGCTGTCAATGGCGAGGCCGGAAACTTCGAGCGCGGAAAATTTCGCGTCAAAGTTTGCATCCTCAATCAAGACATCGCGCAGCTTCATAAATCACATCGATCGTTCGGTTATGCCAATCAAAGAGGCTATTCACGCTAAAACAGGTACGATTCAATGGCAGATTGGCAAATCATCGGATTTCTTTCGAGGCCGCCAGGATCAGGCGATCGGCCGGCGGCAAATCAAGACGCGGCTCAAGGCGAAGCAACGGTGCGATCCGCGATATGACCTTGCCGGCGGTTGGCGCTGCATTCCATCCGGATGTCGCGAAACCATGGCTTTCTGGCGTAGGCTGGGGCTCATCAATCATTACCAACAACAGGTAGCGCGGCTGATCGGAAGGCATGACCGCCATGAACGTGGTCAGCAGCTTGGTCTTGGAGTAGCGGCCACCAATCACCTTTTCGGCGGTACCGGTCTTGCCCCCCACATAATAGCCTTTCACGTCGGATTTGGTCGCCGTTCCTTTCTCAGCGTTAAGACGCATGAGATACCGCATTTTTTCGCTGGTTTCCGGCTTAACCACCTGGACGGCAAGCGTTCTCGCCTCGGCCTCGCTGCGCTTGAGGAAGGTCGGCGGGATCATGGCACCGCCGTTCATCAGGGCCGCTACCCCCATAACCGCCTGGAGCGGGGCGACCGACAACCCGTGTCCGAATGCAATCGTTACCGTGTTGATTTCACCCCAGCGCTTGGGCACCAGCGGCTCGGCGCTTTCAGGTAATTCGGTTCGCAGGCGGTCAAGCTGGCCCAGCTTTCGCAGGAAGCTCTTGTGATGCTCAACCCCAAGCGCCAGCGCCATACGCGCGGTGCCGATGTTTGAAGAGTAAGTGAAAATCTCCGGAACCGAGAGGACCCGACGTTGCGCATGATAATCGTCAATCGCAAATTTGCCGTAGCGCAGGGGCATGCGCGCGTCGAAACTCGATGAAAGCGATGCCTTGCCGGAATCCAACGCCATGGCGACGGTCAACGCCTTGAACGTTGACCCCATCTCGTAAACGCCGGTCGTCAGTCGGTTGATCCGCGTCGGATCGATCGCTTCGCGCGGATTGTTAGGATCATAGTCCGGCAGCGACGCCATCGCGATCACCTCGCCGGTGCGCACATCGGACACCAGGCCTGCAATCGCCTTTGCCTTGTATTTTTCGTTTGCGGCGACGAGTTCATCGCGCAATGCGTGCTGGACACGGAGGTCAACCGCAAGTTCAACCGGTTTCTGCAATCGATCCGTGGCGAAACCTGCCGTATGGAGGTCTGCAAGACCGCGCCCATCGAGCCATTTTTCAATCCCGGCAATGCCTTGATTGTCGATGTTGACGTGGCCGATCAGGTGAGAGACCTCGGTGCCGTTTGGATAAACACGTCTGTTCTCGTTGAGAAAGCCGATGCCTGGAATGCCAAGGCGGTGGATCTCTTGTTGTTGCTTGGAAGTGATTTCGCGTTTGAGCCAAATGAAACCGCGCTTCGATACCAGCCGCTCACGCAATTCGGTTGCGTCGATCCCCGGCAGCACAGCGGTCAACAATTCGACGGCTTCATCGACATCGATAATTTTTCTGGGCTCGGCAAAAAGCGACGGCGCTCTCACATCGGTCGCAAGGATCTCGCCGTTGCGGTCAAGAATATCCGGCCGCGCGGTCGCAACCGCATCCTGTGGGCCTCCACGCTTGACGTGCTGAGCATCGGGGGCAAGCGCAAACATGACGAGGCGCCCCGCAATCACGCCGTAGATCATCGTGAATGCGACGATTGCGAGACCGACGCGCGCTTTGGCCTTCGCATTGCGATCGACATTGTTGCCGTAGAGCAAGGTACGCAGCATGCGTCTGCGCCACGGCTCTGCCGGTTTCCGCTGGTCTGGCTGATGCAAATGCACTTGCATCGCTCACCTGCGATTGGGTTGAGTGGGGATGCTGCCGGTAATCGAATCCGGATCAGCAGCGCTATCGATCATGGTCCCGATCGGATCGGACGGTCCCTGAGGCACAATGGCTGAGGGCCGTTCCGGCAGATGATCGAACTTGTCGTACTGGGTAATTTCAATCGGCCGAAGCGGCAGATGGCGCTGTGCCAGCGCTTGAAGCCGCCCGGGACGATCAAGCTCTGTCCATTCTGCCCGCAGCGCGGCAATGGCGTCGTGCTCGCGCCGGATTTCACCGCGCAGTTTCGAAACCCGCTCGGCCTGCATCGTGGATTCAAACTTGATCTTGTAGACATCGGCGGCCGCGAGAACGAGCACGGCAACAACGCACACATGCAGGATGCGCAACATCATCACCGGCCTCCCATGACTTGAGCAAGCGTCGGCAAGTTAAACAGGTCCGCATCGGATGCCGCGGCGATAGCCGGCGCTGTCGTACGCTCCGCGGCGCGCAATTTGGCGGACCGGGCGCGCGGATTATCCGCGATCTCCTGATCGTCCGCGATAGCCGGCCGCTTCGTCAGCACCTCGAACGACGACTCAATCCGCGTGCGCTCCGGCATGTGACGCGATCCGGCACTTTGGCGTGAGCGCTCGATCAGGAATCTCTTGACGATCCGGTCTTCAAGCGAATGAAAGGAAATGACGGCAAGCCGTCCGCCGGGAGCAAGAATGCGCTCTGCTGCCCCAAGCGCCTCAACCAGCTCATTGAGCTCCTCGTTGACGAAAATGCGCAGCGCTTGAAACGTGCGGGTCGCCGGATGAATGTCGCCGGGACGCACGCGCACGACCCGCGCCACAATGTCGGCAAGCGCCTTTGTTGTCTGGATCGGCGCCTCGGCTCGAGCCGAGATGATGGCACGAGCAACCGCACGCGGATGGCGCTCCTCACCAAGGAGGGCGATGATTGAAGCAAGATTGCGCTCCGACGCGAGCGCAACAATATCGGCAGCGCTTGGCCCCGAGCCGCCCATGCGCATGTCGAGGGGCCCGTCAAACCGAAACGAGAAGCCACGCTCGGCTTCGTCCAGCTGCATCGAAGAAACACCGATATCGAGCAGGATGCCGTCGAGACTTGCATGGCCGAGTTGCCGCGCAACATCGTCGAGCGACGAGAAGCGATTTTGAACCAGGGTCAGACGGCCCTGAGAGGCTTCAATCAGATCGGCGCCGCGCGCGATTGCTGTTTGATCGCGATCGATTGCGATGACCTTGCATTGCGCTGCCGCGAGGATCGCGCGCGTATGGCCGCCCGCCCCAAACGTCCCGTCGAGGTAAACACCGCCATCGCGGGGCTGGAGCAACTCCAGCACCTGGCGGCTGAGCACGGGAATATGACGGGCCAGTCCGCCAGCGACATCCGGTTCCCCGGTGCCGCGGCCCATCGTCATTCCCGTGCTCCAAGCGGGTCGTCCGCCGCCATCCGAGAACCCAATTGCTTTTTGAGCGCGCGCACTTTCCCGGTGGCCTCCGCGAGTTGCGCACGGAAGCGCTCGGGCTCCCAGATCTGAAATTTGTGTCCCAGGCCGACGAACGCGATCGCATCGGCAATCCCCGCATGGCTCTTCAGAGCCTCGGAAAGGATGACCCTGCCCTCGCCGTCGACCTTCAATGTTTCGCTCGTGCCGTAGAGCGCCGCCGAAAAGTCTTCCCGCTCGTCCGAAAACGGCGCGAAGCGGTTGATCAACTGTTCGATCTCGACAAGCAGCGCATTCCCACCCGCATCGAGCGCGGGACGATCGAGCGTCGGGTAGCAATAAAGTCCCTCGAATCCATCGCGCGCCAAAACCGCGCGATAGGAAGCCGGGATCGAAACCCGCCCCTTGGCATCGAGCCGCAGCGTGAAGTTGGACACGAAGCGGTCCATGTCGCTCCTTGTATCGGCCGGTTTGCTCGCACCCTCCTCGGGCGGTCGAGAATTCCGGTGCTGCGCACGCTTGCATCGATCGAACGGCGCCTGCTGCGGCGTCGCTGACAATGAGGGCGGCAACCGCCCCATGTGGGAGAATTTGGGATAACATGGGATATGATGGTCGTCAATGGAATCGGCCGGGCACCGCCCCTCCAGGCGCCCGGTTTCCTAGGGCCTATTAACGAGGCATAAACTTAAGGAATGGTTGCTGAGCTTCCCTCTCACCCTGAGATCGCAAGTCCCCCTCCGCCCCATTGGGGCCTAGAGGGAGAAGACTCAACATTGACCCCCTCTCCCCGCGTTCTATGGTCCGGCCATGTCTGACTTCACTCCGGATTGCAGCTTCATCAGCGCGGTCGTGCCCTCGCCCAATCACAATGAGCGGGTAAACCCGGCTGCGCCCGACATGATTCTTCTGCATTACACCGGCATGCAGGGTGCGCAGGCCGCGCTTGAGCGGCTGTGTTCGGAAGAAGCCAAAGTTTCAGCGCACTACGTCATCTTTGAAGATGGGCTCATATTCCAATGCGTTCCCGAAGTACGCCGCGCCTGGCATGCTGGCGTGTCGTCATGGGAAGGCCACACCGATAACAACTCCCGCTCGATCGGACTTGAGATCGCCAACCCCGGCCACGATTACGGCTATCCGGATTTTCCCGAGCCGCAGATCGCAGCCGTAATTGCACTCTGCCGCGATATTCTCGCGCGGCGATCTATCAGGCCGGAGTGCGTGGTTGCTCATTCCGATATAGCGCCGAGCCGAAAGAACGATCCCGGCGAGAAATTTCCCTGGGCACGTCTTGCAGGAAATGGGATCGGGCTTTGGGTAGAACCTGCTCCGATCGATGGAAAACCTGGTCTTGCTTTAGGTGATCACGGTGACGCGGTTCATCAGTTGCAACAATCGCTTGCGGTCTACGGCTACGGTGTTGAAGCAACCGGCCTCTTCGACCCGAAGACAAAGGATGTGGTCGTCGCCTTTCAACGGCATTTCCGCCCAGCGCGCGTTGACGGAATTGCTGATGGCTCCACGATCGAAACACTCAATCGGCTGCTGATGGCGCGGTCTAGTGCCGCCGAGGCAAACTCGTTTTAGGAACTTCAAATCGAAAGCGGCACTGGCTCTTGACGCCATCGCTTTGCTTCCCCATCCCTAAGACGTCAGTCGGCTGGACGGCCGCTCCGGCAAGGATCGAAAGGTCGCCGGGGAGGAAAGTCCGGGCTCCATGGACATACGGTGCCGGATAACGTCCGGCGGGGGTGACCCTAGGGAAAGTGCCACAGAGACGAAACCGCCACGCGGCGTTCGCGTCGCAGGCAAGGGTGAAACGGTGCGGTAAGAGCGCACCGCGCGTCCGGCAACGGAAGCGGCATGGCAAACCCCACCGGGAGCAAAACCGAATAGGGGCGGCGCGGGTCTTCTTGAGATTCTCAAGAACCCGGATCGATGTCCGGATCAGCCGCCCGGGTAGGTTGCTGGAGGCACTGGGTAACCAGCGTCCCAGAGGAATGGTCGTCACGCGCAGGGCATTCGTGCCTTGCGCCATACAGAACCCGGCTTACAGGCCGGCTGACACGATAACGAGAGGCGCCTGACGGACCCCCGTCGGGCGCCTCGCCACTTTAGAACAATCGATCCTGGTCATCGAATCCATCACATACATTTGCTGGCGCTTCAAACAGCAACAACTATCCTCTGATCATTCTGTCCATGCTGAATTCCCGCGAAAACATCGGACTGCTGCTCGGCCTTATCGGCGTGACCATATTCGCGGGCACGCTGCCCGCCGCACGGCTTGCAGTACCGTTCATCGATCCGTGGTTTCTCACATTCGCCCGCGCCACAATCGCCGGTCTTCTCGCGATCGTGATCGTCATTGCCACGCGCCGGCCGCTTCCCCCGCGGCACACATGGCCGTCACTCGTGACCGTCGCTTTTTGTCTGGTGATCGGTTTCCCTGCTCTTTCCACACTCGCCATGGTCACGGTTCCTGCCGCACATGGCAGCGTTGTGCTCGGCATTCTCCCGCTTGCAACAGCAACAACGGCCGCGATCCTCGCCCATGAACGTCCAAACCCGACCTTCTGGTTGGCGGGAGTGGCAGGCGCGGCGATCGTGGTGACTTTCGCATTTCGGCATAACGGCGCCGGATCGCTGGCGGCCGGAGATTTGCTGCTCCTTGTCTCGATTTTAACTTGCGCGATCGGCTACACACTCTCCGCAAAGCTCTCAGCTCTGATGTCGGGATGGGAAGTCATTTGCTGGGTTGTCATTCTGATGCTTCCACTGACATTGCTCGGAACCATTTTATTCTGGCCGCCTGATATTGGATCGATTCCGACGCCGGCATGGGCGAGCTTGTTTTACGTCGCGTTCATGAGCCAACTCCTCGGCTTGTTCGCCTGGAGCGCGGGGCTTGCGATGGGTGGCATCGCAAAAGTTGGCCAGGTTCAATTGCTGCAGCCATTCATAAGCGTCGGACTCGCGGCGCTGATCAACCGCGAACCAATTGACGTTGAGACCGTTCTGTTTGCCGCCGCAGTTGTCGCAACCGTTATGATCGGCCGAATCACACGCGTGGCGCGCCCGCTCAAGCCTCAGGGCTGAGCTCCCGCCCCTTCGTCTCCGGCAGCAACAGTGCTGCGATAATCATCAAACCGTAAGCGATCCCGGCAAACACGCCGATCGACTGGCCAAGCGGCAGCGTGGTGCTGAGCAGGCCGACGAACACCGGATTAAGCGCGCCGATACCGCGACCGAAATTATAAGCAAAGCCTTGCCCTGAACCGCGCATGCGGGTGGGAAAATTTTCCGTCAGTGCAGCGCCCATGCCCGAAAAAATTCCCGATGCGAAGAAGCCAAGCGGGAAGCCGAGGATCAGCATCATCGTGTTGTCGAGCGGCAGTTGCGTATAGGCGAGCACCGTCACCAGCGAGCAGACCGCGAACAGGATGAAGTTCGGCCGGCGCCCGATGTAATCTGTGAGATAAGCGCTGACGAGATAACCGATGAAAGATCCAATAATAATCACGGCGATGTAACCGCCGGTACCGATCACCGAAAGCTGACGCTCAGTTTTCAGAAACGTTGGTAGCCACGTCGTGATCGCATAATAGCCGCCCTGCGCACCGGTCGTGAGCAAAGAGGCCAGGATTGTGGTTCTGAGCATGGACGGAGAAAAAATCTCAAGAAAGCTCGCGCGATCACGTGTTTCGGCAGCTCTGCCTTGGGCCGCCACAAAGACCGGCGGCTCGTCGACAAAGCGGCGGATAAAAAAGACGAGGAATGCGGGGAACACGCCCACAACAAACAATGCACGCCAGGCGATTTCTTGAGTAAACACGCTGAAGAAAATTGTCGAAAGGATCGCCGCTATTCCCCACCCGATGGCCCAGCCGCTCTGTACGCTGCCAACGGCCTTGCCGCGGTGCTGCGCACGGATCACTTCGCCCATCAGAACGGCGCCGGCCGCCCATTCGCCACCGAACCCAAAACCCATCAGTGCGCGAAAGGTCAGCAGTTGATGGTAGTTTTGAGCAAACCCGCACAACAACGTGAAAAAGGCAAACCAGATAATTGTGATTTGCAGCGTGCGAACACGTCCGAAGCGATCGGCGAGAATGCCGGCAAACCAGCCGCCGAACGCTGAGGTAAGCAATGTGACTGTGCCGATCAGGCCGGCATCGGCGTTACTGAGGTGGAAGGCGGCGATAATAGCGGGAATGGCGAAGCTGTAGATCTGGACATCCATTGCGTCGAGCGCCCAGCCGCCAAAGCACGCCCAAAACGTCCGCTTTTCGTGAGGCGCAAGTTCCCCGTACCAGGATTGCGCCGCGACTCCGCCGCTTGCCCCCGAACCCATCGTACTGGTCATGAATGCCTCCACCTTTCTTTGAGGAGCCTGCTCCTTCTCTTCAAAACACCTCTTCTTGTTTTTTGTTCTTATAAGCTTGCTGCCGCGCGCGCGGCTTGATCGTAGTGCCCCGAAAGCGCCCGCATCAGTGCGGCAATTTCCGAAAGCTTGCGCTCATCGGCGCCGGCGCTTTTTACAGGCGACACCAACAGCGTCTCGCGGATTTGCCCATAACGGCTACAAACACTTTTGCCTTTTGCCGTGATGGCCAGGGATTTTTCTTTGCCGCGCCGCCCGGATGTAACCAGACCGAGACTGGTGAGTTTCTTCACCGCGTAGGTCACCAGATGCGTGTCTTCGATATTAAGGACAAGGCAAATGTCGGCCAGACGCTTAGGGCGCCCGCGATGGTTCACGGTGTGCAGCACCAGAACATCAAGCGGCGACAGATCCGGAACATTGGCTGCGGCCATGCAGCGCACTATCCAGCGGTCGAATGCGTGCCCCAACAGGATCAAGCCGAATTCGAGCTCGGAAAGGCCTGGCATTGCACCAGTGGCAAGGTGCGACGATGAAACAATGGGGCCGAGTTTTTCGGCTATTGGAGGAGTCATGAGGTCTCATCCACATTAGAAGCCGTCATCCTGAGGAGATCGGAACTTTTGCAGGGTATGTGGACTGAATAATTTGTCAATAAAACGTTGACGTATTGTCGGAGAGTTGGTTCTGTCTCGACCTTGGAATGCAGATCTCGGAGTTAACGAAGATGAGCCAAGTGCAGCACGGCGCAGAAGGATCGAAGTGGGATTTCTGGATCGATCGCGGCGGCACATTCACTGATGTCGTCGGCCGGCGTCCCGACGGCACGCTCGTGGCTCACAAGCTGCTGTCGGAAAATCCCGAGGCCTATCGGGATGCGGCGGTCCAAGGCATTCGCGATCTGCTTGGCGTGGCCCCTGGCGCAGCAATTCCGGCGAGCCGTGTCGGCGCCGTGAAAATGGGAACAACGGTTGCCACCAACGCGCTGCTCGAGCGCAAAGGCGATCGCACGTTGCTGCTGGTCACCAAAGGATTCCGTGACGCGCTGCGGATCGGTTATCAGGCGCGCCCGCACATCTTCGCCAAGAAAATCATCAAACCAGAAATGCTCTATGAGCGCGTCGTCGAGGCTGACGAGCGCGTTCGTGCCGACGGCACCGTTGAGCAAGCACCTGATTTCGCCGTGATCGAGCCCGCGCTGCGCCAGGCCAAAGCCGATGGCATCAATGCCGTCGCCATCATCTTCATGCATGCCTATCGATATCCCGCGCACGAAAAGCAGATCGCGACGGCAGTCCGCGCGATGGGCTTCGAGCAGGTCTCGGTCAGTCATGAAGTGTCGCCCTTGATCAAGCTTGTGGGCCGCGGCGACACCACAGTGGTCGATGCCTATCTGTCTCCGATCCTGCAACGCTATGTAGCGACCGTTGCCGGGGAGATGACCGCAGGCAATAGCGAAGATGCGGCCCATCACTTGCGTCTGATGTTCATGATGTCCTCGGGCGGTTTGACCGCGGCCGAGTTGTTCCAAGGCAAGGATGCCATCCTGTCGGGGCCCGCAGGCGGCGTCGTCGGCATGGCCGAAACCGGACGCGAAGCGGGCTTCAACCGCTTGATCGGCTTCGACATGGGCGGCACGTCAACCGACGTGAGCCATTTCGATGGCGAATACGAGCGCGCATTCGAAACCGAAGTTGCGGGTGTGCGCATGCGCGCGCCGATGATGCTGATCCACACCGTTGCCGCGGGCGGCGGTTCGATTTTGCACTTTGACGGATCGCGCTTCCGCGTCGGCCCGGATTCCGCCGGCGCCAACCCCGGTCCAAAATGTTATCGCCGCGGCGGCCCGCTCGCGGTCACCGATGCCAACGTCATGGTCGGCAAATTGCTGCCGGATTTTTTCCCGCGCATTTTCGGACCCCACCAGGATCAACCCATCGACGCAGCAGCCGTGCAGCAGGCTTTCGCCGAACTCGCCAAACAAGTCGGCGATGGGCGCGCACCGGAAGATGTTGCCGACGGCTTCATCAAGATCGCCGTCGAGAACATGGCGAACGCGATCAAGAAAATTTCAGTCCAGCGCGGTTATGATGTAACGCGCTATGCGCTCAATTGCTTCGGCGGCGCCGGCGGGCAGCATGCCTGCCTTGTTGCCGATGCGCTGGGCATGAGCAAAGTGCTGATCCATCCATTCTCGTCCCTGCTGTCCGCATACGGCATGGGGCTTGCGGATATTCGCGCCACACGCCAACAAGCGATTGAAGAGCCGTTTGCCGACAGCGCGCTGTCCACGATTGAAAAAATCGGCGGACAGATTGGGGAAGAGGCGCGTTCGGAAGTTGCAGGCCAGGGCGTGCCTGCATCCTCAATCGAAGTTCTGGTTCGCGCGCACATCCGATATTCGGGAACCGATACTGCGTTGCTGGTTTCGGCAGGTAAGCTCCAAGCCGGGGGTAATGGGCTTGCCTCGCTTGCCGAAATGAAATCCGCCTTTGAAACCGCACACCGCGCCCGGTTCGGCTTTGTCGATCAAACAAAATCGCTCGTCGTCGAAGCAGTTTCGGTGGAAGCAATCGGCGGTGGATCGAAGTTCAGTGAACCGGAGCTTGCGTTGACGCAAGCAAAGCTCCCCTCCCCGACCCGCCGCGCGCGATTTTATTCCGGCGGTGCCTGGCATGATGCAGCCGTGTTCACGCGCGATCAAATCGCACCGGGTCACAAGATTCCAGGCCCCGCAATCCTGATCGAGCCGCATCAAACGATTGTCGTCGAAGCGGGCTGGCAGGCGGCTCTGACCGCAAAAAATCACCTGGTGCTGGAACGCGTCGAAGTACTGGCGCGCCAGCATGCGATCGGCACGAAAGCCGATCCGGTAATGCTCGAAGTGTTCAACAATCTGTTCATGTCGATTGCGGAACAGATGGGCGTTGCGTTGCAGAACACTGCTTACTCCGTCAACATCAAAGAACGGCTTGATTTCTCCTGCGCCGTTTTTGATTCCAAAGGATCGCTGGTCGCCAACGCGCCACATATGCCGGTGCATCTCGGTTCGATGGATCGCGCCGTTGAGACCATCATTCGCGAAAACGACGGCCGCATTGCCCCGGGCGATGTCTATGCCATCAACGCGCCCTATAACGGCGGAACGCATCTGCCCGATATCACGGTCTGCACGCCGGTGTTTGACGATCAAAACAAAGAAATTCTGTTCTGGGTCGCAAGCCGCGGCCACCATGCCGACGTCGGCGGCATTTCTCCGGGCTCGATGTCGCCAAATGCCACAACGATCGAGCAGGAAGGCGTCTATATCGACAATTTCAAACTGGTCGATCGCGGCACCTTCCGCGAGCAGGCTCTGCACGATCTGCTCATGGGCGCCAAATACCCCGCACGCAATCCCGTGCAGAACATCAACGATCTGAAGGCACAGATCGCGGCAAATGAAAAAGGCGTGCAGGAGCTGCGCAAAATATTTGACCTGTTCGGCCTTGATGTCGTGCGCGCCTATATGGACCACGTTCAGGACAACGCAGCCGAAAGCGTTCGGCGCGTGATCGACCGCTTGCACGATTCAAGCTTCACGCTGGAGATGGATCAGGGCACGGTCATCAAAGTGAAGATCACGGTCGATAAGGCGAACCGCGAAGCCATTGTCGATTTCACGGGAACGTCCCCGCAACAGGCGACCAACTTCAATGCACCGGAACCGGTGACACGCGCCGCCGTGCTTTATGTGTTCCGCGTCATGGTCGATGACGAGATCCCGATCAATGCGGGATGCCTGCGGCCGATCCGGATTATCGTTCCGAAAGACTCGATGCTCTCCCCAAGCTTTCCTGCCGCGGTTGTCGCAGGAAACGTCGAAACCTCGCAGGCCGTCACCAATTGTTTATTTGGCGCACTGGGTGCCCTTTCTTGCGCTCAGGGCACGATGAACAATTTGAATTTCGGTAACGACAAATATCAGTATTACGAGACCATCTGCTCGGGCTCGCCCGCCGGTCCCGGATTTGACGGCACCGATGCCGTTCATACCCACATGACCAACACGCGGCTGACCGATCCGGAAATTCTCGAATTCCGCTATCCGGTGCTGCTGGAAGACTTCCACATTCGTCCGAACTCGGGCGGTCGCGGCCGCTGGAACGCCGGCAACGGCATTCGCCGGACGATCCGTTTTCTCGAACAGATGCAATGCACGACGTTGAGCGGCCACCGCCGCGTGCCGCCGTTTGGCTTGGCGGGCGGCACGCCCGGCCAGGTCGGCGAGAATTGGGTGCGGCGCAAGGATGGCCGGATGGAACAAATCCAAGGCTGCGATGAAACGATGATCGATGCCGATGAGGCGATCATTATTCAGACGCCGACTGCCGGCGGCTATGGCGATCCGAAGGAGCGGCGCTGAGAAGAACGCTCGGATCCCAGAGCGCCGCCCCAGCCAAACTCCTCGAAGCCGGATACTCCGGCTTCGAGGATATCTGGTGATGCCGCAAATCTGCGTACACTTGGCTGCGCGGGCGAATAAAGGCGCTCGTTCAATCAACTGAAGATCGATTTTCCTGTCGATACGGCAGCAGAAATTATCAGTCTATTTTTGCTGGCGACCGGAGTATCCGGTCATGTATTGATATCGGATCCTTAGTATAATGGCGTTCCACGGCAAAGATCGGCGCTATAAACTGAAGGGCAACGGAACTGAAACACGACGCGATCGGAAAACTTGGATGGGACGATCTTCGCTTTGTGCTGGAGATCGCGCGACAGGGCAGCATTTATGGCGCAGCCAAGGTGCTCAACGTTGATCACTCAACAGTCACCCGTCGCCTTGCGCATGTCGAGCATGTCTTCGAACGTCAGTTATTTGACCGTTCAAGCAAAGGGATCAGCCCGCGGCAAGATACCGAATCAATCATCGCCCATATCAGGATGATGGAGGTGCATGCGCTTGCGATGCGCGATGAACTCGTCGCTGCGCGCACAGCGCCGCGAACGGTCCGCATCGCCACCATGGAAGGTCTGGCAAGCGGATATCTGGCAAGACGCATCGAATCCATCGCGGGCGACAAGGATGAAATCCGGATTGCCCTCTTCAGCAATCCGCATATCGTTGATCTCCTAAAGAAAGAGACCGACATCTTCCTAAGCTTCTTCGATCCCAAGACGCCGGGTCTTATCAGCGAGAAGGTCGGCGATATCGCCGTGTATCTGTATGGATCTGAGGCCTACGCACAGAGGCACGGACTTCCGCAGTCGGCTGCTGATCTCCCTGCCCATCGATATGTGAGCTACATTCCCGAGATGGTGACGATCGAGTCCGTAAGATGGCTGGAGGAGATTCTGCCGGAACCCTTCGTTGTATTCTGTTCCAACAGCGTCATTGCACAACGCAATGCGGCTGAGTCAGGCAAAGGGCTTGCCGCTTTGCCGGTTTTCGTCGGTGAAGAGAGTCAGTTGCTTTTTCGCGTCCTCCCCGAGCAGATTTCGATCACCCGCCCGGTATGGATCTCAGTGACGCGCGACCAGCATTTGATTAAAGGTGTACGCCAAACAGCCAAGGCGATCGCCGATGTTTTTGCCGGCGATGCTGCGCTGCTGATGGGCCGCGAGCCTTGGCTCCTTGGCAAGACAGGCACAGGCTGATCTTCTGCAGCTGTGCACTGCTGCGTGCAAAATCTCCGTAGTGCCACCCCTCTCCAACTCCCCTAGCGTCGCGGCTGTTTGGCGGAGTGCCTTTGCGCCACAGAAGGCATCGTAATCTCGTGCCCCGGTATTGCGGTCGAAATCATGAAAGCAGTTAAAACAGATGTGGTCATCGTTGGCGGCGGAGCGGCGGGCTGCTTTGCCGCACTTGAACTTCACCGGAAGGGAATCTCGAGCACCGTCGTCTGCAAGGGCCTTGTCGGCAAGAGCGGAGCATCGATTTTTGCAGGCAATCTCGTGCTATCCGGCCAAGCCCTGGGCAACACGCCTGATCACGCACGCAACACCGGTGAATTCCTCGTCAAGTATCACAATCAGTTCCTGATCGATCAGCATTGGGCCCGTCGGTGCGGCCAGTGGATCGAGACGGAATACTACGACGAGCTTGAAAAGGCCGGACTGTATTTTCGTCGCGACAAAAACGGCGAAGTTGTTACCAGCCCAGGGATGATCCGCAGTGTGGCTGCGAATGTGCAGGGTAATTCCGGCGTGCCCTTTATGGATCTCCGCCGAAAACAATTGGCGAAGGCCGCGATTCCGATGATCGAGGAAACCGCGGTGACTGCTCTCTTGCGGGATGGCGACGGCCGGGTGTGCGGTGTTTTCGGCATTTCCATGATGACTGGAGAGCCTGTCGTCATTCACGGCCAGTGCGTCATCCTTGCGACCGGTTATTCGGATCGCCTCCATTCCCGCTCGACCGGCACCCGTGAAATGTCCGCTGACGGCATCGCGATGGCTTGGCGCGTTGGCGCCGCCATGATGAATCTCGAGATGCAGTGGTGGCACACCAATGACGTGGCACATCCCCCCACTTGGCAGCGCGTGCAAATCTATCCCAACCCGATTCTGGGCTCGCCCAAGTCGGCACGGATGGTGAATACGGCTGGAGAAGAATTCTTCAATCAACAAGAAGACGATCCGATGGCTTTCGGACCGTACACCGTTCAATTGAAGGCTCTGGTGAAGCAGGTGCGTGCCGGCAAGGCTCGCTATGATGGCGGGTACTATTCCGGTTTTAATCACATGGATGCGGCAGAGCTGACCGCATACACGACCTACGGCAAACCTTACTATCAGTTGGGGCTCGATCCCGGACGGGACCTTCTCGAAACGGCGGTGACGGCGCACTATCGGCAGGGCGGCGTGCGTGTGAATACCGACACAATGAAATCTTCCGTGCCAGGTCTCTTCATAGCCGGTGGGCTTGGCGGCCACAGTAATG
>DATAIA010000309.1:0-11923 GCA_036262895.1 Xanthobacteraceae bacterium | reverse complement strand
CAGTCAAAACGCCGGCGGTGCCGCTCGTCTGCAACGTTTTGGCGCGTCCGATTTCGGAGCCCGCGGAAATCGTTCGGCACCTTATCGAGCAGGTCACGGGTACGGTGCGCTGGCGTGAATCTGTCGCCTTCATGGCGGGCGCGGGCGTGACCAATTTCTATGAAGTCGGCGCCGGGAAGGTTTTATCCGGGCTTGTTAAACGCATCGCGGAGAGCGCGACGGGAGTTGCCATCGGCAGCCCGGACGATGTGGCTGCGTTCAAAACAGCCCGAGCGAATTGAGCCCCAACAAATCCGGGTGAGGAGTGGCTAGATGTTTGATCTGAGCGGAAAGACTGCCCTTGTCACTGGAGCAAGTGGAGGGATCGGCGGCGCTATCGCAAAAGCGCTGCATCAACAAGGCGCAACGGTCGCGATCTCCGGCACCCGCCGTGAAGCTCTCGAACAATTCGCCGGCGAATTGGGCGATCGCACGCATGTGTTGCCCTGCAACCTTGCCGACAAGGATGAAGTCGAAGCCCTGGTGCCGAAGGCCGAAGAAACCATGGGGCACATCGATATTCTCGTGAACAATGCGGGCATTACGCGCGACAATATTTTTGTCCGCCTTCGCGATGAGGATTGGGATCAGGTCATCGCCGTCAATCTGACGGCGGGATTTCGTCTGGCGCGCGCGGCAACCCGGAACATGATGCGGCGTCGTTCGGGCCGTATCATCGGGATCACTTCCGTCGTCGGCGTCACCGGCAATGCAGGCCAGGGCAACTACGCGGCGGCAAAGGCTGGCATGATCGGCATGACGAAAGCCCTTGCCCAGGAAGTGGCCGCTCGAAACGTGACGGTCAACTGCGTTGCGCCGGGCTTTATCAAGACCGCGATGACTGATGCTCTGAACGACAAGCAGCGTGAGGCAATCCTAGGCGCAGTGCCGGCCCGGCGACTCGGCGCCACTGATGAGATTGCTGCCGCCGTGGTGTTCCTGGCGTCCGACGAGGCGGCCTATGTCACCGGTCAGACGCTTCATGTAAACGGTGGAATGGCAATGATTTAAGGGGAATAACCCCTGGATTGAACCTGCTCCTGTGCTAGTCATTGGCGGAGAAGTGTGATAACCGATGCCCGGCTTGGCTGGGGCGATCCGAAGGGCAGAGGCCTGATGATGTTCAGTCCTTCTGCAATCGAATAGGTCCACGACGAGGCCATGCTGCAACGGCTCGGGGTCGCACCGCCGAACGAGCCTTCTCTAAAACGTACGAGGTTGAAAGATGAGCGATATTGCCGCGCGGGTTAAAAAGATCGTCGTGGAGCATTTGGGCGTTGAAGCCGAAAAAGTAACCGAGAATGCAAGCTTCATCGATGACCTCGGCGCCGACAGTCTCGACACTGTCGAGCTGGTAATGGCTTTCGAAGAAGAATTCGGCTGCGAGATTCCCGATGATGCCGCCGAAACCATTCTGACGGTGGGGGACGCAACCAAGTTCCTCGAGAAAAACGCCAAGAGCTAAACCGTAACCGGCGCGCAGGTTATGAGACGGGTTGTCGTCACCGGAGTCGGGATGGTTACGCCGCTTGGTTGCGGCGTCGAGCCGACGTGGCAACGCCTGCTTGCAGGCGAAAGCGGCGCGAGCGTCATCGACAGGTTCGATGTCTCCGATCTCCCGGCGCGGATTGCTTGCAGCATTCCGCGCGGAGACGGTTCTAACGGCACTTACAATCCCGACCAGTGGATGGAGCCGAAGGAACAGCGCAAGGTCGACGATTTCATCATCTATGCAATGTGCGCGGCACGTCAGGCGCTTGACGATGCCGACTGGCACCCCGCCACTTACGACGACCAGGCGATGACCGGGGTCATGATCGGCTCCGGTATCGGCGGGATCGAAGGGATCGCTGAAGCGGCCATCATTTTGAAGGAGAAGGGTCCGCGACGCGTGTCGCCGTTCTTCATTCCCGGACGGCTGATCAATCTCGCATCAGGATACGTCTCGATTGCCTTTGGATTGAAGGGACCGAACCACGCGGTCGTAACCGCTTGCTCAACCGGCTGTCACGCGATTGGTGATGCCGCGCGCCTGATCGGGTTTGGCGATGCGGACGTGATGGTGGCTGGCGGAACTGAAAGTCCGATCAGCCGCATCTCCATGGCCGGCTTTGCCGCTTGCCGCGCGCTCTCCACCGGATTCAACGATACGCCGACGCGGGCGTCGCGTCCTTACGATGCGGATCGCGACGGGTTCGTGATGGGCGAGGGCGCAGGCGTGGTGGTGCTCGAGGAATACGAGCATGCGAAACGGCGTGGCGCAAAAATCTATGCGGAAGTGATCGGTTACGGTTTGTCCGGCGATGCGTACCACATTACTGCACCCGCCGAGGACGGCGACGGCGCGCGGCGCTGCATGACGATGGCCATCAAGCGCGCGGGCATCTCGCCTGCGGAAATCGACTACATCAATGCTCACGGCACGTCGACACCACTCGGCGATGAGATCGAGCTGAGAGCCGTTGAGAACGTGATCGGAAACGCGGCCGGCAAAATTTCCATGTCCTCGACCAAATCGTCGACCGGCCATCTGTTGGGAGCGGCGGGAGCCATCGAGGCGATTTTTTGTATTTTGGCAATCCGCGATCAGATCGTTCCGCCGACCATCAATCTCGACAATCCCTCGGTTGAAACGCCGATTGATCTGGTGCCGCACCAGGCGCGTAAGCGTCCCATTCGCCTCGCGCTTTCCAATTCGTTCGGCTTTGGTGGAACGAACGCCTCGCTCGTCTTGCGGAGCATGGCGAACTAGGCGCATTGCGCCCCGTGCGTTTCTTTTCAAGTCAGGTGGTTCGCACGGTACGATCTGTACCGTTGCGGGTGCTATCCCTGCTCTGTGAAAGCCATGCTCGTCGTTTCCTGCAAAAGGAATTAAGAGCGATTGCGAAACAACCGCGAAAGTTCGCGAACGTTGCGCAAATTTGTTTGTTTTTTTGGAAAACGCGCTGTTCCTTTGTCCGATCACGTTCTAGGCTCACCCTTTCGCCATATTTGGCCTTACGATTCCTGTTCAGATTCGGCGGCAATGTGAGGTGGACCTATGCTGCCTCGAAAGAGCGGCATTAGCGCATGATCCGGAAAAAGCTTGCACCCGCGCAGGCGGGTGTGGGAACCGGTTTTCCCTCGGGACAAACGCAAAGCGTTTGCCCGGAGATCATGCTCAAATAAAACGATAGAAGCGCGATGATGATCCAAAATTTCTTCATTGCGCTATAGTGGAGCGCGCATGAGTGATACAAAGCCCGCCGATGATCGCGCGTCGGAGAATCCGGAACGCGATCCTAAGCGCGTCGCGCCTCGCTCGCCTCGGGCAGCGCTGGAGCCGGAGCACGTTGCGCAGCTTTATCGCCCCTCCAAGCGGGCTCGGCATCCGGTCGTGGTCGCGGGAAGTGCGTTTTTCACTTTCATTTTGTTGATCGTGCTCGTTGCAGGGTTCGGCTTTGCCTTTGGCAAGCAGCAATTCGAGGCGGCAGGTCCGCTTGGGAACGACCGCACCGTCAATATCCCGCGCGGCGGCATTCGCGATATTGCCGAGCTTCTTCAGCGCGAGGGCGTAATCGACCAGCCCTGGATTTTCATCGGCGGCGTGCTGGTGCTCAAAGCCAAGGACGAGCTGAAGGCCGGCGAATACGAATTCAAAAAGCAGGCAAGCCTGCACGACGTCGTCAATACGCTGATCGAAAACAAACAGGTCAAACATCAGATCACGGTTCCCGAAGGCCTGACTTCGGAGCAGATCGTTGCGCGATTGATGGAAAGCGATGTGCTCGCCGGCAATATCAGGGATATCCCGCGCGAGGGAACGTTGCTGCCCGAGACCTATCAATACAATCGCGGCATGACGCGGGAACAAATCATCGCGCGTATGCAGCAGGAGCAGCGCCGTATCGTTCAGGAAATCTGGGAGCGCCGCGCGCCCGATTTGCCGATCAAGACGCCTGAACAGCTTGTGATCCTGGCTTCGATTGTTGAAAAGGAAACCGGCAAGAATTCGGAACGCAGCCGCGTTGCAGCCGTGTTCGTCAATCGCCTCAAGCTGCACATGAAGCTGCAATCGGATCCCACTATCATTTACGGATTGGTGGGCGGCAAAGGCACGCTCGGGCGTCCGATCATGCGCTCCGAGATTGACCAGCCGACGCCTTACAATACGTATGCGATTGATGGACTGCCGCCTGGGCCGATTGCCAATCCGGGGCGCGCCGCACTCGAAGCGACGGCGAACCCTGCACGCACCAAGGAATTATTTTTCGTAGCCGATGGCACCGGCGGACATTCCTTCTCGGAAAATCTGGAGCAGCACCAAAAAAGTGTCGGCAAGTTGCGCCAGCTTGAGCAACAACAGCGTGAGGCGACGCAGGGAACTCAGGATTCTCAGGCAACACCGACGACGTTGCGCAGCCTTGCACCGACCACCGGCAACGCTCGGACCGCGCCGCTCGCCCGGCCTGCGGTCAACGGTGCGCGGCCAAATGCGGCAGCGGGAAATGCGTCCACGGCGCAGCGTCCTGCGCCAAAACAGCAGGCGACCCCGCCGCAGTGAAAGCAAAACGGGTTGCTTTCACGCGGTCTTAGGGTTGTTTTCCGCAAAATCGGGTTCGGTAGCGTAAGCGCCAGATGCGTGTGCTATCTTTAGCCCCCGAAATTCCCAGTTGTGTCCGGGCATAAAACAGTGTCCAGGTTTGCCTGACACAAACTGCTGCGAGGCTTCCACTGATGACATTGTCGAGCATGACCGGGTTTGCACGGGCCGATGGCGTATTTGATGGCTATATCTGGTCCTGGGAACTCAAATCGGTCAATGCGAAGGGGCTCGAAGTTCGGCTACGCGTTCCGCCAGGGTGGGATCGGGTCGAGGGCCCGGTACGGGCGCGTCTCGCCCAGGATCTTTCTCGCGGCACGGTGTATGGAACGCTGAGCGTGCGCCGCGAAGGTGTCGCGCCCGTGGTGCGGGTTAACGAACCGGTCTTGAGCGCGGTACTTTCAACAATTCGCGACGTTTCGCAGCGCGTTGATGCGGCAGCGCCGAGCCTCGACGGCATTTTGGCGCTTAAAGGCGTCATCGAAGTCATCGACGATGAAGAAAAAGAAGAAGATCGCCGCGCAGCGGAAGCGGCGATCCTCGCTGGTTTCGAACAGGCCCTGTCTGGTCTCGGCGAAATGCGCCGTCACGAAGGCGAGGCGCTTGAACGAATTCTATTATCCCGGCTTGATCAAATAGCCGAACTCGCTGGGCGAGCCGAGGCTGCGCCCGGACGCAAACCGGAAGCGATCCGCGCGCGCCTTGCCGAGCAAGTTGCCGCATTGCTTGATACATCCGATCGGTTTGATGCCGATCGGTTACATCAGGAAGCAATCCTGATTGCAACCAAGGTCGATGTCCGTGAGGAGCTTGATCGCTTGGTCGCGCATGTCGCGCAGGCTCGCCATCTTTTAGCGCAGGGGGCGGCAGTGGGACGGCGGCTCGACTTTCTGGCGCAGGAGTTTAATCGAGAGACCAATACGCTCTGCTCGAAGTCCAATGATGTTGAACTCACCAATATCGGCCTTGAACTCAAGAGCGTGGTCGAACAATTTCGCGAGCAGGTTCAGAATTTGGAGTAGACGGCGATGGGGGCAAACGAGAGCAAACAAGATCCTGCCGCGGGCGTTGTCCGCCGCGGGCTAATGCTTGTGCTGTCTTCGCCATCGGGCGCCGGCAAGACGACGCTATCGCGCCGCCTGCTTGAAGTGGATCCTGATATCGACCTCTCAATATCCATGACGACACGCCCGCCGCGCCCAGGCGAAATAGACGGTCGCGATTATCATTTCGTCGACAAGGCTCGGTTCGAAGCCATGATCGAGCAGAACGGTTTCCTCGAATGGGCGCGGGTGTTTGGAAATTTTTACGGCACGCCGCGTCGGCCGGTTGAATCTGCCCTTTCTGCGGGACGCGATGTGTTGTTTGATATCGACTGGCAGGGAACCCAACAGGTCAGCGAAAAGGCGCCACGCGACCTTGTGAGCGTGTTTGTGCTGCCGCCTTCCATCAAAGAACTGGAGCGGCGGCTGCACACCCGCGCGCAAGACAGCGAAGACGTTATTCGCGGCCGCATGACCAAAGCCGCCGATGAGATGAGTCATTGGCCGGAATACGATTACGTGGTGATCAACCACGATCTCGATCAGGCATTCTTAAAAATCCAGGCGATCCTCACCGCCGAACGTTTGAAGCGCGAACGGCAGACGGGGCTTTCGGGATTTGTGCGCAGATTGCAGGCGGATATTTGAGGTTTGAGCCGACTGAATGCAATCCAGTCGGCCATCTCGGACTCCCCGCGCGAGTTTGAGTTCACCGCGGACTTCGGAGTAGATCGCCACCAGGCATTCGTCGAATTGCGTTTGAAGTGCGTCATGCGCGTTCGCGAAAGGTAAAGAAGTTGGAAGTGCAGCTTCGCCGAGCGGCGTGAACGCTCACTTGGTATGCGACGATGCGAATGTTGCATAGCGCATATGCCTTCCAGGCGTTGAGGCATAAGTTTTGCGCAATCATTGCTTGCTATCGCAAAACGAGTAATTTAAAAAAGTGGCGCGAATAAATTGATTCGCGAGTGCGATATTTGTGTGATGACCAGAAGATCGTCGAGTCTCCTTCCTGAGTGAATCTCAACAAGCTCCGAGACTGTTGTTCCGCTACGTCCATGACCAAGTGGGCCAAGGTAATTGTTGGATTTCAAGCTCCGATCCGGGCTCAACAAAATATGTGAGTCTGTTTCCGAAATTGCGAGGCAAGTCGTGGTGATAAAATCAGGAAAAAAAATTGGTCTCGTGAGATTTCTAAACAATCTCGCTCAGAAAATCTTTGTTGCATTCCTTTTTGTGCCGTTTGCTTTCATTTTCCTGAAGCTTAACAAATGGGCCATTGTGGATGGTGCGACCGTCGACAATTTTTTAATGGCGCCATTGCGTGCTGCGTTTCCGCTTTTGCCGCAACAATACAATGTGATTGCAAAAGTGGCTGGCGCTGACGATGCCAATAGTTTCGTTATATTCATTTTGGTTGAGATTTTTATCTTCATGATCTCATCAGCTTATATCCTTTGGAGATTTACCAGAGGAATGAGTTCAATCGAGCCGCCAGGTGGGATGGAGCTACTTTTGTCATTCGCTGGAATTTTTGGTTTGTTCGCCGTGCGCGTACTCGAGGTTGCTACGGTAAATGATGTTCCCTTGTCTACTTTTTCTATTGATACTTTCGGGCTGTACTATCTTCATGTCTATTTTGTGTATTTGGGGGTGTTCATTTTTCTGTATGTCCCAATACTTTCTGCAATCAAATTGCTGGATATGAAGTTTTCGTCTGAGAATTAAAATCAGAGGGGGAGAGGGGCATGTTTAATCAAGGATTTGGCGGTTCGACAATCACTTTCAACGTCGCCCCTGGTGTGACTGGGACGGGCACATTTGGCGGTGGTCAAAGTTTCTCTGGTAGTTTTCAGAGTAGCGGTACCCCGCATTCCAATGTGTCTGGCGATGTACAGGGCGTCGTTACTGACGTTATTGCGGGGGCCGTCGATAAATTCGTGCCAGGTTTCCGGGGGCGGTAGGAGTTGCTACGTCTGCTGGCAGCATTACCAAAGACGTTCTTGACGGATCTAGCGGCAATGAAGTTATCGCATCAACCGTCGGCGCCGTCGTGACGGGGGTGACTGCTGAGTCAGGAGTATTCGTCTCATCCGTGCTTGGCTATCTCACCAAACTCGGAGTACGCACCACTCTCGATGCTATCGACTATAACAGCCCCGCATCCAACGGCATCTTCTCGGACCCTGCGGGTATTGGCGCAATTGATCCTAGTTTCGCCTATCCGCCGCCTTTCGAGCCCGTTCCGATCGACCCTCCCGGAATTCCAGATTCGCTCAAAGAACGGGCTCCCGACTTTTTCCCTCCGGTAGACAATCCCGGCGGCATAGGCGAGCCGTCGTCCGACAATTGGGGGCCATTTCCTCCCATGGCTGGCCCCATTCCTCCGTTTGGTGACGATCCCGGCCGTTTCAATCAACCGGGATCATTGACATACGATCCGGCTGCTCCGCTGCCGCCTTCGGAAGTCACCGATAACAGCTTCTCAAACCTCGATAACTTCCTGCAGCGCGAGAGCGCGGGCCAGATGGCGTTCGATGGTCCCGACAACGCTCCGGTGGTTGATACCTCGGGCTGGAAGAGCCCGGCGGCGCGTGATCCGGCGACCGACAACGGCGAAGATCCCACGGGCTCGATTCCAAGTTTCGGTGACGGCTGCCCGGTCGTGCTCGATCTCAACGGCCAGGGCATTAACGTTACGCAACTGGGTTCGTCCCATCAGTATTTCGACATGGTGGGCGATGGCTATCAGCATCGCACCGCCTGGGCGGGCGCGGGCAACGGCGTGCTGGTGTTTGATGTCAACGGCGACGGCACGGTGGATTCCCCACGCGAGTTTGAGTTCACCGCGTGGGATCCCACCGCGACGAGCGACATGCAGGCGCTTGCTGATGTGTTTGACACCAATCACGACGGCAAGCTGGATGAAAATGATGCGCATTGGGACGCGTTCAAGGTGCTGGTCACCAATGCGGACGGCACCACCACGCTCAAGACGCTTGCCGAGCTCGGCATCCAATCAATCGATCTGACGCCGGACAAAAATACCACGGTGCTGCCCGACGGCACCAGGATTTCCGGGCAGACGACGTTCACCCGAACCGACGGCAGCACCGGCACCGCGGCCGACGTGACGTTCACCTATGATGCCCATGGTTATCTCATCCAACGCACGACGACGCTCAATGCCGATGGCTCAACGTCAATCGATGTGAAGGCCTACAACGCCGATGGCCGGCTGGCGAACGAGACGGTGAGCACGACAAGTGCGGATGGCAACAGCCGCACCCTGCAATTCGATCACAACGGCATCGGCGCGTTCGATCAGGTGCAGACCGAGGTCACGGTGGCCAATGCCGATGGCAGCCAGACCAAGGCGTTGTCGAATTTCGATGTTACCGGCGCACTCACCAGCAGAACCATCACCACCACCAGCGTCGACCGGAAAACCGTCAGCATTGCGCGCGACCTCGACGGCAATGGCGCGGTCGATCAAAGCGAGGTCCATGCCGTCAATGCGGATGGCAGTGCGACCGTGACGTTGTCGGATCTGGCGTTCAATGGCGCGCTGAAAGACCAAACAATCGCCACGACAAGCGCGGATGGTCTTTCGAAAGTCGTGCAGTCCGATCTTGATGGAAACGGCACGATCGATCAACAGCAGAGCGATGTCACGGTCATTAATGTGGATGGAAGCCGCACGCGCACGATTGCCGATTTTACCGGCGATGGCTCGGTGCGCGACAGCTCCGTGCTGCAAATCAGCGCCGATACGCACGCAAAGACGACCAGCACAGATTTGAATGGCGATGGCGTGGTGGATCTCACGCAAACTTCTGTCATGGTCGTCGCGACGGATGGCGGCCTGATCACCGCAGTGCAGGATTTCAATCATGACGGTTCGCTGCGTGACGCGACGATTACGACACTGAGTGTCGATGGTCTGTCAAAAACCACCCAGCAAGATGCCGATGGCGACGGGGTCGCCGATCTCACTACAACCGATGTTACCGTTAATAATGTAGACGGCAGCAAGACACGGACCATCACTGATTTTAACGGGGATGCTTCGTTGCGCGGCCGCGTGACCTCAGTCCAGGGTGCCGATGGCCGTTCGCGGACGATTGAGGCCGATATCAATGGTGACGGTCAGCTTGATCGCACCGAGACGATTTCGGTTTTGGCCGACGGCTCGATGACCGATCAGGCATCCGATCTCAATGCAGACGGGTCGTTGCGCGATCGGACAACGACAACGACGAGCGCTGATGGCCTGACCGTGACTGTCTCAAGCAACGTGAATGGCGATGGCGTTGTCGATCTGACGCAAACCAAGGTTACAATCAATCACGCCGACCATAGCTCGGTCGTGACTTTGACCGATACGAACACAGACAGCTCGTTACGCGACAAAACTGTGATCACCACCAGTGCGGACGGCCTGTCGAAAACGACGCAGTTCGACCGAACCGGCGCTGGTGTTTTCGATCTGACACGTGCGGATGTCGCGGTTCTCAATGCAGATGGCAGCAAAACCGAGACAATCACAGAAACCAATGCCGACGGATCGCTGCGCGACAAAACCACCACGAGCATCAGTGCGGATCGCCGCACCACGCTCGCTCAAATCGATGCCAATGGGGATGGCAATCTCGATCAGACACAAAACATCGTTACCAATGCTGACGGCAGCGTGGTCACGACGATCTCAGACCTCAACGCGAATGGTTCGCTTAAAGGTCGGACCGTCACAACGATCAGCGCTAATGGCTTATCGGCGACAGCGCAAAATGATTCCACGGGCGCAGGCATCTTCGATCGGACGCGGACCGATGTCATTGTTCTTAATGTGGACGGCAGCCGCACGGAAACGGTTTCCGATTTCAATGCCAATGGCTCTCTGAGGGATAAAACCGTTTCGACCGTCAGTGCGAATGGGCTTTCGAGCACTATTCAGCGCGACACCACGGGGAACGGTGCGTTTGACCAGACGACAACGGATGTTGTCGTTCTTAATGCAGATGGCAGCCGCACCGAAACCATTACCGATTTCGGCCTCAATGGAGTACTGCGCGATAGAATTGTCACGACCGCAAGCGCCAATGGGCTTTCGTCGACAACCCAGTTCGATGCGGCCGGAACGGGTAGCTTCAATCAGACCCGGACCGATATCGTTGCGCTGAACGCGGATGGCAGCCGGACGGAAACGGTGACGGACCGCAACGCCGATGGCTCGCTCAAGGACAAGTCCGTCACCACCATCCAGGCGGACGGAATCACCGTCTCAAGCACGCGCGACATCGATGGCGACGGGGTGACCGACCAGAGCATTGCGACGCAACTCAACCCGGATGGTAGCAAGACAATTACGGTATCCGATTTCAAGGCGGACGGATCGCTTGAGGATCGGACCGTTACGACCACGAGCGCCAGCGGCCTCTCGACCGCCATTCAAAGAGATTTCACTGGTTCCGGCACGATCGATCAGACAGACACGATCGTGACGGTTCTCAACCCCGATGGCAGCCAGACGCAGACGATCACCTGTCTCAATGGTGATGGTTCACTTGCCTATCGGACGCTCACGACGACCAGCGCCAATGGGCTGTCGAAGACCGTTCAATGGGACGAAACGGGCACAGGGGCGTTCAATTTAACCCAGATCTCAACGACCGTTCTGAATGCCGATGGCAGTAGGGTCGAGACGGTTACGCACCAGAATGCGGATGGATCGCTGCGCGACCAGACGATCACAACGACAAGCGCCGATCAAAACACGGTTACGATTCAGCGCGCGCAAAGCGGAACAAACAGCACCGAGCAGATCCACCGGAATGCCGATGGCAGCGTTGTCACGACATCCTCCGATTATAATGTAGACGGTTCGCTGAGAGATCGTGTCATCACCACCACGAGCGCCAACGGACTTTCGACGACAACGCAGCGCGATACTAGTGGCTCGGGGGTCTTGAGCCAGACTCAGGCCGATGTGATTACCCTCAATGCGGACGGCAGCCGCACGGAAACGGTGACCGATTTCGGCGCGGGTGGTGTGATTAGAGACAAGATCATTGCCACGATCAGCGCCAACGGATTGAGCAAGACAACGCAATACGACCTCACCGGCACTGGTTCGATCGGCGGAACCAAAACCGACGTCACCAATATCAATGCGGACGGCAGCAAAACGGATACGGTTACATATATCGATGGTTCCGGTGCGCTGACTGCCAGTTATGCCGAAACCACCAGCGCCAAT
>DATAIA010000308.1:0-1684 GCA_036262895.1 Xanthobacteraceae bacterium | reverse complement strand
ACAATTTCACCGATGAAGATCAAAGAGCCTGACCCGAAAAAAGTTTAATGGACATGGTGACTTCGCTTCTGGCGGCGGCTATCCCACGTACGCTGTTTTTTTGCTTCGCGCCGTCGAAACCAGCATGGCAGGTTAATCCGTTTCAAATAACGCCGGCAGTTTGCGCAATCGACTTGATGTGAGCGAGACCGCGACGATAGCCGGGAACGTCGAAGTGCTCCAGCATGAGTGGAACGTCCCGGTTGAGTTTGGCGATCTCGATCACATAGGCAATGTAATCAAGGTTTCCTTCGCCAGGCACCACTTCATCGAGATGGAACGAGATCGTCCCCGGGCCGCCCTGCATAACAAGATCCTTGGCATGGCAAGAAACGATCCACGGCCCGAGTAGCGCAAAGCAATCTCTGATCATCGTTCCAGTGTTGAAATAAAGTCGAGGCGAAATGACCATGTTAGCCGCGTCGATATGTGCACCGAATTGCGGGCGATCAATCGCCTTCAGCAATTTGAGATAGTTCTCTGGCGTGTCGGTCACCAGCCAAGGCACCATTTCCAGCGAAAATTTCGCGCGCTTCGGCCTCACCATATCGATGACGTATCGGGCTGTCTCGACTGCACGCTGAAAGCCGGCCTCGCTTTGATTGTCGGGATGCGGGCCATAATCATAATTGTCGCTAAGCTGCCAGGGATCACCCGGATGACCAACAGTTCCGTGGAACGCAACAATGGCGCCTGCTCCCAATTCGTCTGCCAGCGCTAGCTGATGGACGGCATAGTCGAGGTTGGCCTTCCGTGTGCTTTGATCGTGGGCAATGAGGTTTTTCCAGGCCCCGCCTTCGGCCATTACCAGATCGGCCGCAGCAAAGCTCTTTACCAGAGCCTTTATCTCCTCGCGGCTCTCGATGCTGATGTTTGGCATATAGGCGGCGTTGTATCCGAATTCGATATGCGCCTGTGCGTAAGCCTCCGGATCGCCATCGTAGTCAATTCCGTGTCCGCCAAGTCTAAAGGTCATAGAAGGTCTCCCGTTCTTTCGGATTGAGCAACGCATTTGCCCAAGCTAAGCACTCGTCCCTAGTGCTGGGCTTCGGGGGGATAGAGCAACACTTTGCCGCAATTGCCCGTTTCCTGGAGAGCGAAGGCTTCTGCGACCTGCGACATCGCAAAACGATGTGTCGTCAGCTTGTCTAGAAGCGGTCTTGCATCGCGGACGCGCTGCAGGACCTCGTCGGCGAAGACATCATGGTTCCAATGCCATGCGCCGTAGATTTCAATGCCCTTGCCTGTGATGCGGTTGACCGGTAGCGAGCCGCTCCAGGTGACAAAGGACAGCCGGCCCCTGGCTCGCACTAGTTCGAGAACCACCGGTGGGGCCGCCTCATTGTTGCTGGTATCGAGCGCTGCGTCGACGCCATAGCCGCCGGTCGCTGCGCGCACCTGCTCGATAAGATCCGGCGCACGAGGGTCTATCACCTGCTCTGCGCCAAGTTCCTTTGCCAATGCAACGCGGTAGGGATTGAATTCGAGGGCGATGACACGTGCCCCGATCGTGCGAGCATTGACGACCGCGCCAAGCCCGACCGCCCCACAGCCCGAAATCAGGATCGTGTCCTTGTCGGTTAGCTGCATTCGCTTCATCGCCGTGAAACTCGGGCCAAGCGCACAGATCGCCATGGCAGCGTGG
>DATAIA010000307.1:0-5094 GCA_036262895.1 Xanthobacteraceae bacterium | reverse complement strand
GTACCATTTTGACCGTTCGCTCCTGACCTAGAGCCGGATCCCGTCGAGGTCGCTGTACCAAGGCTGTTGGTGCCGGGAGGATAAGGGGTCTTCGAAGCATTTCCTACGCCGCTCGGATCATTCAGGGAATTATTCAAACCGCCTGGGTGTGCCGGTCCGCTGGGAGCGCCGGTGATCGCCGCAGAACCTGCGCCGGCCGCGCCCGCATTGGGAGCACCGGCCGCGTTGGAGGTGCCCGCCGTTGGTCCACTCGTGGCACCGGTTGCGCCTCCCGTACTCGAACTGCCGCCTGCAGACCCGCCGGATGAACCTCCCCCAGCTCCACCGCCTCCACCACCCCCACCGCCTCCTTGCGCGACGGCCATCGTGGATGTCAGCATTAGCGCGAGCAGCAACATCGGAAATGAGGTTTTCTTGATCATCGCGGTGGTCCCTCTCAGCCGACTAACGATTCCTGCATGGCCGTGTTCCTAACTTTCGAACGGTGGGCCAAGCCTTCCGTTCATTTGTAAGTAAAGCCAGGCTTTCTGAAGCAGGAGCGGACCGTGGGTGGAGATGGCAGACGTACCTAGGATTGCGCTGCGGGCGTATGAGCTCTGCACGCGGCGGAAAGGCGCGAGGGACAGCGAGAAAATCTACTTTTCCGCGACAAATAGAATTCCGGCCATGCTGGAGGACCGACTTTCGGATACAGAAAGCAAACAAGTCGACCGTTGTTTCAGAAATGAGTTAGTTGAGCACATCCCTCAGGAATTAGGCGCGGCCTGGTGGGATCGGTTTTGCCTGTACTGCCGCAGCTGTACTGGCCGCCGGCTTGTGGACAGGGTGAGGATAGTACCGTCCAAAATCAGAAATGCCGTCGACGCCTAGCAACTTCGCTCGCCGTCAAGCAGAAGGCAGTTGATACGGATCCGAAGCGCGCCAATGAGCGGATATCGGTCTCGTGGCCGTTACTGCGGGGTCGAATAGCGATCGAACACTGCGGACCGATATGATCGCCAATTACCGGCACAACTAAGCCTAGAGGTTGCGAGCTCTGCCGAGCCACGACCCCTGGGCGATTGCGTGCAGTGTTCAGCTCGGCTTTGATGCGCAAGGCACCTCAATTGGGCAGGCCTCGCGATGGCAGTCAGTATGCTCGACCTAATGCTTTTTCCGCTATCGTGCGGACACAACGTCGTCCTGGGACGCTTGCAGGGCAAGAAAAGTTGGATCTGTGAGACGTGCCAAATGCAAACCGACTTGACGGAGAGTAGAGTACGAGCCGCTTTGGTCAAGGATTTCGACACCGCTGTGCAGATTGATCTTCAAGCGAAGGGGCGCGGTGAGAAAGTCCAGCGCCTCGGCTAGTTACGTGGCGCTCGATTTCAAAAACTGACGCGCCGCCGCACTAATCCGGACCAGCATGATTGCTGACGAGCCTAGTCCACGCCGGATCGATTTCCAAATCTGTTGGCCGTCTCAACGCGCGGGAAGATTGGGTGTGGAGCGAGGGCTTCGCAGCGGTCCGGGCGAGATCAAGGGCAGCACCTGCAACACCTTCGAGGAAGCCAAAGCCGCGTTCGAGTGCGCATGGCTGGCGTTCGCATCGAGCCGCACCGAGGCGGAATTTCTAGGCGTGGCGCAATCAGCGCGGCTGGACTGCGTGGAAATACCGATGCATGACCTGGGCTTGAAGATCCCAACCCAGTCGGACAGCCGCACCAGATGTTTCTCTGGCGCTGAGATCACGACATCCATGCTGACCGAACTCATCTGCACCGATTATCGGAGATCAAGGGGGTGGAACGGCCTTGAATATTTGAACTTAAATTTGTGACAAAGAAAGATTGGATAGTGGGTAAGGACGGCCGATCCAGCCATTGAGCTGATCAGCGTCGCGAGGCGCAACATATTACGGCGCTGAACTGTTCGTACGAAACAAGAACCCGCTTAAAACCAGTGCCTTGCTTGCGGCCGCGGCGAGGTGATCGAGAGGATGGCGGAGGCGCAGGGCGAATCAACGTTCGGCCTGCACATGCTCAACACGAGCCGCAGTCGGATCGATGGGCGCTAAAAAGCTCCGAAATCAATTCTTGGAACGCCTTTGACCGTATCGCCGACCAGGACTGCCGGATGGCCGCTTGCGTAAGAGGCGCTTGTTGTCGCAGCCGATGGCGGTAACCACTAATTAGCCTGGACGGCGGTGCATCGACGCATTGAGCCATGGCAGCTCGCTGTATGAGCTGGAGGCCACCAGAGCCACCCGCACCTAGGCCGCGGCCGCATTGTGAAGCAGAGCGTTAACCGTAACTGGCTGGCGTATGCGTCGGCGCTGAGCCTGGCTTCGATGTGCCGGTTGATCTGACATGAGGATATAGCGCGCTGCGCGGCGGCCTCGGAGTGCTCGATGCTGCCGGTACCGAAACAAACCAGTCCGCGCCATGAGACAAGCCCCTGATGGGCCATCCCAAAACGCTGCAACTTGCGAAATTTGCCTCCCGATGGCGGCGCGTAGTTGACCGGCTAGCCAAGCAATTTCTTGATGGAGATTCCATATTAATGGCACGGGGGTAGAGCCAGACGTTCGGGCACGCTATGTCGCAGGACAGCATTCATTAGGACGCATCCTTGATCTCAGATTCTGCCCTAGTCCTAAATTCCAGGTCACGCCCGGCGGGCCGTCCTTTTAACTCCCAAAGCTCCTCCGCTCTTTCTTATTTCTACTTTGGCGTGGCGCCTCCGCAGCTCTTGCCTCAGCTCGTCGATCCAGACGACGAGCCTTTCGAGAGCCGCCTGATCGATCCGGGAGGAGAATGGGCTGGCCTGCTCAGTTCGACGCTTAATCTGCCGCGAGTCCGAATTGCTACAAAGCAACGGCCGTGGGCGTGTCGGCCGGGCGCTTCTCCGTTATCGAAGCAAGGCGAACTTGAAAGCTTTGGAATTTTGACCTAACTCGCTCATTCCTGCCCAAGTCTGCTTGTGATAATCGCGACATACTCTCGATCTCCTATTTGCGAGGTTAAGAAGCGCATCTCGCCCTCTCACCATCTGTATCGGCCTTGGCTTTCTGGCCGCGCGGTATGGTGCGCAAGGAAATCCGTAGCTCGTGGGCTTTTACCGCTACCGATCCAACCGATCGGCCGAGCTCTTCGGCTAACTGCTCGGCCGGCACCTTACCCGCCATAGCGATAAGTTTGGCGACGTCATCTTCCGTCCACGCACGTCTTGACCAGGGCATACGCAACTCCCTCTTAAAATCCGTAAAAGCGGGGAATTCAACAAAGGTTCCTAAACATTGTTGCATGTCGTCCGGGCAGATTGCGTGTTTTACCCGGCCCATGTCCTGAAGCTACGAGCTACCACCCAGCGGGCCGGTCGATATCGCCGGTCTTGTAATTGCAGGCCAGCTCTTCGATCGATTGGGACAACCAGTCTTAGAAGACAATCCACCCGCCGAAAGCGGCAACATCGCAACCCGGTCGGTCGCGTGAGCCAAGCCCGATTGGTGTGCGGCGCCATGAACACGATACGTGGCGCTCAAGCAGTTGCAGGCTGCCACTGACAATCTGGAGAAGATTGTTGAAGTCGTGTACCACGCCCCCCGTAGGTTGACCGACCGCTTCTATCTTCTGAGCCTGGCGGAGTTGCGCCTCCATCTCGCCGCGATCGGAAATATCGATGCAGCTACCGAAATAGCCGGCAAAGTCCCATTTCTGTAGGATGCGGCACCATTGTCGAGAAACTCGCGATACACACCGTCACGCCGCTTGAGACGATAGACCATCGTGAACGGCTTGCGGGCGTGAAAAGCAGTCAGATAGGTCTCAAGATAGCGGGTGAAGTCGTCCGGATGGACATTTTCGGACCAGCCTTCTCTCACTTCTTCGCCCATCGACCCACCGATGAAATCAAGCCAAGGTTTGTTGAACCAGTCGCAAAGCGCATCCAATCCCGAGGCATGACAGGGGAGCGTTAAGGCTCCGCGAAAACCGCAAGACGACCGTATCGCTCCGACCCCAGCGCGACACACGTGGTTTCCAATGCGAATGATTAGATCGGCTTCGGGCGCCTCGTACCAAAACCTCGTAATACGCAAGCGCGGCGGACTGATGGGTATGGAGCGCGTGTGGCCCCCACATTGATGACTTTCGATCGCAGAAGCATTCCATGTGATTGCTATTGGGTTGAGGATCGCGTCAAGAAAATCCGTCTTCGCCCGCAATTCGCAGTCCTTATCGATGGACTCCGCGAAATTATGACTATGCGCTGACTGACGGCGAAGTCTGCTGCGGCGCGCCAGGATTGGCATAGGATTGGACCTCGCCATGCTTGTGGTTTCTATTTCAAGGGATCGCCGCAATGTAGAGCTTGAAGAAAAATGAAATGATTTTGCGTCGCTTATGGATGGCTTGCCGGGCTTGGAGCTCTGTGGAAACGAGGCAGCTGGTTTAGGTCGGCTTTTGGATCAGAAAAGATCCTTCCACCGAAAACCACGGCCTCAATTTTGTCTCCAGACTCGAAATTGACAGCGACGTTTCTACCGGCCGCTCGATGCTGGGATCTGAATTTCCGAGTTCGGGCTTGTCGCTCGTAAACAGGAGCCATGCCACCAGCATGAGCGCTGCGCAGAGAACCGCAAACCCGGCGGCGACTATGTCCCGATAATCGTCCATCTTATTTTTGAGACTTTAATTTGCACTCAAAATACTCGACAGTGAATGTCACCGGTCAGCCGCCGAGCAACAGCAGTATCGACGGGCCCGATGGCAATAAAGCGCGTTGCTAACGTAGTGACGGCGAAGTTGGCTATCGGCATTGGTTTAAACTTGTGGGCGCATTTGCGCTCTTAACGGTTCACAGAAACGATTGTTCACGACGAATTGCGGTCGATAGCGGGCTTTCGAAAAATTTTGTGGGACCTCTTGTATGCGATTTTACCGATTTCCCAAGTCGTTAGCCGCCGGTGACCGCTTCTGGACTCCTGGTTGCCCAGTGGCCAAAAGAAGTGCTGAGCCGGATTTACCTCGATAAGGAAAGGAAAGACATATCAGGAGACCAGATATGAGCAGACGCATGCAATCTAGATCGCAAACGAGCGGGGCGACTGTACTG
>DATAIA010000306.1:0-3000 GCA_036262895.1 Xanthobacteraceae bacterium | reverse complement strand
AAACTGAGGCAATACCGGTCTGCCCCAAAGCACTATCTTGAGCACTGAAGGCATGTGTAACACCCAACGAAAGAACAAAGATCGACACATACGTGATATATGAACGACTAATCATCAGTTGTTCCCCTTCATTGACTTGAATAATTTCGAAGGGGGATTTTCTGCCGGATTATTATTTCATTTTCCTGTTCAAAATCAGGCATTTATCGGAAAATTATTAACCGAAATAAAAGCATTACTTACATTGGCACGAGGATGCCTCAAGACCGTGGCCTCGAATTGCGACATGGCACAGGTTGGCCGCGGGAGAGCCATTTTCGGGACCGATATTCGACAGCCACTCGCCACGGCTGAAGTCTCTAATGGTGATCTGCGGATACCGCGAAAAAAGAAGACTGCGGGAGCTACATCATCTGGCTGCAACCGGTCAGGCAGAGAACAGGAAGTGCTGCCTGGAAAGCGGCAACTTGCACAAACGAGTGTTGAGAATCCGTCGTTACTGCATGAACTCGCGAGCGCGCCATTGAACTTGCACCTCCGCTTCGCTATACGGGGCACTTCGGCTGCGGGCGGGCAAAGGGGCCTTGGGACCGGGGCCGGCCATACGGCCGCCCGCATGCTGGCGCGGGCTGCCAAATCCGATCCCATTCCAAAGGGTTGCCGATGTCTTCGACCTTCGAAACTGTTGCAAATATCATTGCCGAAACCGGCGACATTCCGCATGAGAAAATTAAGCCGGAAAGTCATGCCATTGATGACCTTGGGATCGACAGTTTGGATTTCCTCGATATTGCCTTTGCAATCGACAAGGCTTTCGGGATCAAGCTGCCGCTTGAAGAGTGGACACAGGAAGTCAGCGACGGCAAAGCCACCACAGAGCAATATTTCGTTCTAAAAAACCTTTGTGCGCGCATTGACGATCTTGTTGCTGCCAAAGGCGCGTGAGCTAAGGCTGGCATGCACCTTGAGTATTTCCAACTAATCGATCGCATCGTTGAACTCTCGCTCGACGATCAGAAGATTCGCGTGGAAGCCCTGGTGCCCAAAACCAGCACGGTGTTTGAGGGACATTTCCCCGGCTACCCATTGATGCCTGGTGTTCTGCTCATCGAAACGATGGCGCAAACATCCGGGTGGCTCATTATTGCGAAGACACGCTTCGAGCGCATGCCGTTTCTCGCCGCGGTCAAAGGCGCAAAGCTGCGACGGTTCGTAACTCCCGGTGAACAACTGTCCGTGCAAGCCAGCCTGCTTCATGAAGGTTCGGGGTTTGCCGTAACCTCCGCCAGTATCAAAGCTGGGGATCAGGCCGTATGCGACGCGGAGATCACGTTTCGTGTGATGGCTTTCCCAAGCGATGATTTCCGCGCTCAGATGCAAGCGACGGCTGAGCGGCTAGTGTTTCCGATGGGAGCAATCGTTAATGGCTGAGACACCGCGAGAGGCCTGGATTACGGGCATTGGTATCTTGTCGTGCCTTGGCGAGGGACCAGAGGCCCATTGGCAAGCCTTGAATGGTGACCTACCGCAAACCGATGCACAGACGTTTGCTCCTTTTGTGGTCCATCCGATCGCTCCCGTCGACTTCGACAAGCAGATTCCCAAAAAAGGCGATCAACGCCAAATGGAAGCTTGGCAGAGGATCGGGACATACGCCGCGGGCCTCGCTCTCGACAGCGCAGGCTTGAAGGGCAATGCAGAGCTTCTCACGCGCACCGATATGATCGTTGCCGCCGGCGGTGGCGAGCGCGATACAAATGTCGATAGTGCGATCCTCACCGGCGTTCGCACTGCGGAGAACCCAGCCGCATTCGTGAACGAGCGGCTGATGAACGATCTGCGTCCAACTCTTTTTCTTGCGCAGCTTTCAAATCTATTGGCGGGAAATATTTCCATTGTTCATGGCGTGACCGGGTCGTCCCGCACATTCATGGGCGAAGAATCGGCCGGAGTTGATGCCGCCCGCATCGCGGTCTCGCGTATTCTTGCAGGCCAGGGCGAAATCAGCCTCGTTGGCAGCGCCTTCAATGGAGAACGCAGAGACCTGATGCTCCAGCATGAGTTCGGCGGCTCCATGCTAAAAGGCAATTACCAGCCCGTGTGGGAGCGCCAGTCGAATCCGGGCATTGCCTTCGGCTCGCTCGGCGCCTTCCTTGTTATCGAAGAACGGGCTCATGCCATTGCGCGCGGCATCAAACCGCTCGCCCGACTGCGTTCAATTGCCTCCGTACGGTCCCGTCGAAAACCAGGTGAAATCACCGCGGGGCTTCAAGAGATGTGGAATGGGCTGAAATCCCACGTCGACACCGCTCATTGCATTGCGCTTTCCGGCGCAACGGGCGTAGAGCCCGCAACCAGCGAAGAACGCGCATTCTTTGCCGATCATCCCGGCCTTGCCGTGCGCGCGACCGGCAGCTACCTCGGGCATGCGCCCGAGCCGCAATTTCTCATGAATCTCGCACTTGCCACATTGATCTTGAACCATGGCAAATTACACCCGCCACGCGACGCTTCAGGTGTGGAACGTGCGACCGATGCGACGGTAAGGCAGGTTCTCGTGACCAGCGTCGGGACTTGGCGCGGTGAAGGAATGGCGCTCGTTGAATCCGTAAGCTGAGGGGGATGGAGATGGCTTCCACGCGCGACAAGTCCGGCCGGCCGATCGTGGTCGTTACCGGAATGGGGATCGTCACTTCGCTCGGCGCCGGCAAGAGCCAGAATTGGGCGAAGCTCATCGCAGGTGAATCCGGCATTCGTACCATTGCTCGGTTTGCAACCGACGGCCTCAAGACACGCATTGCCGGGACTGTGGATTTCGTCTCCGTCGAACCATTTTGCGCACCTGCCCTCTCCGAGAGATTGGGCGAAATAGCGGCCGAGGAAGCGATCGCGGAATCCGGTATTGGCACGCGCGGCTATTTTCCAGGACCGCTGTTCGTTGCTGTTGCACCGAATGAGGTGGAGTGGCCGCAGCGCTTCGAAATTGCGCAGGCGTGTCGC
>DATAIA010000305.1:0-4479 GCA_036262895.1 Xanthobacteraceae bacterium | reverse complement strand
GGCGGTTTTTTGCGCCGGCGTGTTTCTTTCGTTTGCCGGACACCTCGTCCTGATCACGAGTCCGGACTCGCTCGCCATGCAAATCCTGGTCAGCTCCGCCGGGATTTTGATCATGACGGGCGTGGCCTATTACGTGTCGTGGTCCAAACGGCAGGATCACAAGCCCGCCTTCCGGACCCAGACGATGACGAGCCTGTCCGAGGAAAGCCGGTTCGCCAAATAATTCCCGCGCCGGCTCGTCAATCCACGGAATGCCGTCCTTAATCGCGCCTCGCTATCGCTCAACATGGCAGCGTCGAGCTTTCCCTCGGCCGACGCCGCCGTAGCGCAAGTGAAGATGCGGTAGAACTGCGTCCCGTCGAAGGCGACCAGCAGCAGATCGACGCCGGCGTTGAGCGCCTCGACCACAGCCGCACAGACGTTGCCTTGATTGATCGCGCCCATCACGAGGTCGTCTTTCATGACAACATCCTGGTAATTCCACTTCTTTCGGACGATGCGGTCTATGATCCGCTTGGAATGCGACGCCGGCGACTTGGTCCGGGCAAACTCGGTCCATTCGTCGATGATGGCAGGCTGGTTCTTTCGGATAAAATCCGCCAGCCTCGGATGCGGCGTGGGCTGGTGTTTATTTCCGCATGTCGCCCTTCAGCTCTAGCCAACCAGGAGGCTGAATTTTTCAGCCTAGCCTCTTGCTGCAGCAGATACCAATCAGCCGGTGGCCACGATGGTTACGCCGAGGCCTTCAACGCGTCCGTGAGTTCGCGCAAGGCCGACATGACTTCTTCCGTTGCGGTCTGCTGAATCATGTGGCCGTTCCCCGGGAGCCCGTGGAAACTGCTGTGCGGTATGTCGGAATGCAGCCTAGCCGACTGGGCGTCGATGTCGATGAGCTTTTCCTGCTCGCCCGCGATGATCACCACGTGAAGCGAAGCGCGCTGGCCTGCCCACTCGTCGTTCTGCTCGAGCAGGATCGCGCCGATGAGGCGGACGATGGCGTCCTCATTGGGAAAGATGCCGACCACCTCGGTCCGCCGTTTTATCTCGCCGTTGAGACGCTCGATCGGATTGGTTCGGCGAAAAGTGCGACTTAACTTACTGGCCGAAGCGGTTCATTGTACAACGGAGTATTGCAGCTAACGGAAGTCCTGGTGATGGCCAGTAAATAATTGGCTGACTTATTCCAGAGCGTTTGCCGGCGATCTTGGAAGAATTTGCCAGCAACCCTTCTTAGACGCTTTGAGCTATCTTCGACGGCGGGAAGAACCTTCCCGAGCCGCATTGCCAATGAGAAAATATTCGCGCTTTTTACCTTCCTTGAGGGCTGCTGATACCATCGAGGGGTATACCTCTCCCAGCCAATGTCACATTAGGGTCATCTGGGCTTGAAACCTACGTGCACATATTCATGACGAACGAACAAGATTTAATGTACCTTATGGAATGGCTTTTCCGAGGGGTCCACTTCCCGTCCAAGGTCGTGTCCCCGGACGTGGTGTAACTGGCGGCGGGGCACCGCGTTCACCGGCGTGGGCCGGGTCGGTCAGCTGGCGATTGCCGGAAAGCTGACGGTGGGATCATCGCTCAACGGCGCGATGGTTTCCAGGCGCCGCAAAAACTACATGCGCGTATTGAGACGTCGGTCCATGGACGCCCTCTGATCTGGCTTTCCAAGAACAACATCCGCCCAAAAGAATTGGACGGGATCGTGTCCCGGGTGGTGGTGTAGCTCGGTAGAGCAAAGCCGTCCGCACGCGCGCCCACCGATAGCGCTGACCCAAGAAGCACTATTGTCCGCGGAGCCGTCGTTCGCAGTCTTTTGCTCGGGCGTTCAATACGGTAGCGAGCCGGCTGATAATGTCGTGGTCGAGCCCCTCTTTTTGCGCGCGCGCGCGGATTTCGGTCACGAGGTCGGGAATCTGCACAGCCAGGGAGATGAGGCGCTCAATTATCTGGTCGGCCTCGATACGCGTCTCTTGCGCGAATTTCTGCCATTGACGTAAGTCGATTTGATCGAGCTTGTATTCATCACCGATCTTCATGGCGAGCTTAACCTTCCGCTGATCGACATCGTCGTAGGGAAGAATGCTTGCGATGTCATACAACGGTGCCAAACGTACCAGGGCGCCGCTTGCTAGCAGCAAGGAATAGTTCTTGGCATGGGCATCGGAGCCTCCGATGAGCCAGTTAAGGGCCAGCGCGCCCAGGAAGGTCTCGATGTCGGCTTCGCGGTCCGTAGAGTATGTGCGTAAGAGATCAAGTACATCGGACGGCGTTGGTCCCCCCTCGTTTTGGTATTTCTTAGTCGGCAGGATGGCCATAGCCTGACAGATATCTTCCTGATGAACCCGGATGATATCGTTTCCGCTGGCGTAGCGATCGTACCGCTCCACCACGATCGCGATCTCGTTTTCGAACCTCATCACTTTCGTATCTGCTGCTGGCAGCCCGAGTTCGCGGGCAAGCTGCAGGCAGATATGTTCGTTTTCGGCGTGGCCGTCGAAATGGCCCGTTGGAGGTTTTAGAATGTGGGTAGTCGGAATGCGGCCGGCTGGGATACCCCAACGATCTTCCTGTTGAACGAGAGCTGTTTTCGGCTGAGCGCCGGCGAGACTAAATTGCCCAGTATCGCGAGGCAGGCGCCAGGCGGCGTGATCCTCGCGGAGAGCGCGAAGTCGCCGCGCCATTTCCGGTGTGTCGATCCACTCGATGCTATCTTCTGCACCGGTTTCCAATGCGTTTAGGCGATCGGGCGTGACGAATTGGACCGCTCCCGCGCAGTCCTCCCCGACATTCGAGATGAGAGCGAAAACGTTGCGGGCAGAAACTTGGAACCTTTTTGCCCAGCGAGCGAGCACCTGCTCGTTGTCTGGCAAGAGCCCCCAGAGAAAGGCTTGGACAGCAGCGGGGCCATGCTCTTCTGCAGCCAGCGGCATTGACAGCGAAAGGGGATAACCGCCATCAGCGGTACGCCAGTCGTTTCGATAAACAAAAGTTAGTCGACTGCGTGAGTCGCTTCGCACCCGGCCGATTTCGCTGCCGCCCAGCAGCGCGACAAGTTCGTTCGTCATGCTTTGCTCTTCTTCGCTCGGGAGACGATAGCGTTAATGTCTACGACGGGTTTCGCGGCGGCTTGGCTCGTCAAGCTCCCGCTCCCAGCGTTCAACGGAATGCCAAGGGCATCAAGTGCCCGAAGGACCAGGGCGAGTTCCGCGCGTGGATGGCCGCGCTCGACATCGATTACCCATTGCCGGCTGACGCCAATCTTTTTGGCCAGTGCGGACTGGTCAAGTTTAAGATTTTTGCGGCGGTCACGGAGGACAGCGCCAAGATCTATCGGGGTTCGGATGAGCATAGTGCACCTAAAATGTCGTCGTTCGAACACATTATTACTTGTCAGCGATCGCTGACAATAAAAATGTCGCCGTTCGTGTATTTTTTTAAATGTTAGCGATCGCCGACATATAATTCATAAATGCTTAAGAACTGGCATACCGTTAGGTCCTAGCGTTAAGGAGTGCGGCTTTATTGTGGCGGCCCAACCAAATTCTCTCAGGAGACCTCCGTCTTGGCAGATTCACGGCCTGCGCCTTGGCGTCGGACTCGAACGATGGCGCGGCACGCTGGTCGCCCTCTCCCTCTAGCCGAAGGTCTTGGCGCATACCCGCGAAGGCCATTTGCGAGCGCCTTGCCCGTGCAGGTCCGCTCTATCTCTCTCAGCGGACATAAGGTGCGAGCACGCTCTAGGTCCGCGATGGCTCCAGAAGCGGATATTGGGATGCAAATATCCATTTAAGATGGAGGCGAAGCGCTGGGCTTAGGAATAGCCTGGGCGCGTCGTCAGGGAACAACCCGTAAGTCTGCAGCAATCCGTACCCGAGTGCAGCTACAATGACCAAACCGATGATACGATTAGCCTGAACACTGGTCGCGCCCCACTTCGCCTACGTTGAATACCGGTCATCGTCCGCCGCAAGCCGAACAAGGCCGCAATGTTTGCAAGGATGCTGCCCCACAGCCAGGTTGGCACCGGCCACGCAAAGCACGTGTAGACGAGACAGACGATCTGCCCGATCAGTCCGGCTAACAACCCAACCCTAAACCATCCCAGAACCGTGCGAGGAGCGGCATCATCGGATTGGCCAACTAGGCCGACTAAATATCCCGAGCGCATGCTCGACCGTGGTCGCGGCGGCTTACGCATCGTACCACGTCGAGGCTTTCGCATGCGTCAGGCAGTTCGAGAACGCCCAGCTTTCCACCTGCAAGCTTCTCAACAGGCGACGCCGATATTCTTGCGTCTGCCCGAAAGCGCGGTTGCGCAGAATGATCGATCCAGGCCTTGGAATCCGCTTATTTGGGTTTGCTGGCACTATCACCGGCCCAGGACATCACGACCTGCGCCGCGCTCGTGAAGGCCAGGAGAGCTTCCCGGCAGCGAACGCCAATCGCCTGAAAATCCGTAACCTCTTGCGCTTC
>DATAIA010000304.1:0-3420 GCA_036262895.1 Xanthobacteraceae bacterium | reverse complement strand
TGGGCCTGTGTTTGCCGTGCCCAAACTGCTGGCGCGGCATGGTTTGAGCATCGACGACATCGATTTGTGGGAGCTCAACGAGGCTTTCGCGAGCCAAGTGCTGTACTGCCGCGATCGGCTCGGCATTCCGCATGATCGGCTCAACGTCGATGGCGGCGCGATTGCCATCGGCCATCCCTATGGCATGAGCGGCGCGCGGATGACGGGACACGCATTGATCGAAGGCCGCCGGCGCGGCGCAAAACGCGCCGTGATTACGATGTGCATCGGCGGCGGCATGGGGGCTGCCGGATTGTTTGAGATCAACTAAGCAAATCGATCAAGGACATCATGGACCTGCGCTTTACGCCCGAGGAAATTGCCTTTCGTGACGAAGTGCGCGCTTTCATGCGCAGCGCGCTGCCCGACACGATCCGCAACAAGCTGACTGAGGGCCGGCGGCTTGCCAAGAACGACATCGTAACCTGGCAGCGCATTCTCAATGCAAAGGGCTGGGCCGTGCCGCATTGGCCCGTCGAATGGGGCGGTACCGGTTGGACGCCGGTTCAGCAATATTTGTTTCTCGACGAAATGCAGCAGGCGCCCGCGCCGCAACCCCTGCAATTCGGCGTCAATATGGTCGGTCCGGTGATCATTGCGTTCGGCTCGGAGGCGCAGAAGCGGCGCTTCCTGCCGCGCATCGCCAATATCGACGATTGGTGGTGCCAGGGATTTTCCGAACCGGGGGCCGGGTCCGATCTTGCTTCACTGAAGACCTCGGCCAAACGCGACGGCGATTATTATGTCGTCAACGGCCAGAAAACCTGGACGACACTTGCACAATACGCCGACTGGATCTTTTGTCTGGTGCGCACGGATGCTACGGCGAAAAAGCAGGAAGGCATTTCGTTCCTTCTGATCGATATGAAAACTCCCGGCGTGATGGTGCGCCCGATCGTAACGGTCGATGGCGGCCGCGAAGTCAACGAAGTCTTTTTCGACGACGTGCGCGTGCCCATCGAAAATCTGATCGGGGAGGAAAACAAAGGCTGGAACTACGCCAAATTCCTGCTCGGCAATGAACGCACCGGAATCGCCCGTATCGGGATTTCCAAGGAACGCATCAAGCGGCTTAAACAATTAGCCGCGCTTGAACGCGCCGGCGACCGCGCACTGATCGAGGACGAACGCTTTGCCGCGAAGATCGCCGCGATTGAGGTCGAGCTCAAAGCGTTGGAAATGACGCAACTGCGCGTCGTTGCCGCCGAACGCAACGGGCACGACAACAAACCCGATCCAAAATCCTCGATCCTGAAAATCAAAGGCTCGGAAATTCAACAGGCGATTACTGAATTGCTGCTTGAAGTCGTCGGCCCCTACGCGCTGCCCTATCAGCCCGAATACCTGGAAGACGATCGCTGGAACGAACCGCCGGTCGGCCCGGAATGGTCGCCCGCGCTGGCCCCTGCCTATTTCAACATGCGCAAGGTCTCGATCTATGGTGGGGCCAACGAGATTCAGAAAAACATCATCGCCAAAGCGATCCTGGGGCTGTGAACTATGGACTTCGAACTCAGCGAAGAGCAGCGTTTGCTCGCGGACAGCGTGGATCGGCTCTTTGCTGATCATTACGGCTTTGAAGCGCGCCAGAATTATATGCAGGCGGCAGAGGGGTGGAGCCGGCCGATGTGGGCTCGCTATGCCGAGCTCGGTTTGATCGGCCTGCGTTTCGATGAGGATTACGGCGGGTTCGGTGGCGGGCCGGTCGAGACCATGATCGTTGCCCAAGCATGTGGCCGCGCGCTGGTGCTGGAACCATTCCTTGCAACCGTCGTACTCGGCGGCGGATTGCTAAAGTCCGCAGGCACCAAAGACCAATGTGCGGCGCTGCTGCCGAAAATTGCCGCGGGTGAGTTGATCCTTGCCTTTGCCCATGCCGAGCGGCAGGCGCGCTATAATTTTTTCGATATCGCGACCTCAGCGCGGCGCGACGGCTCGTCCTGGATTCTCGACGGCGGCAAAAGCCTGGTGCTGCATGGCGACAGCGCCGATAAGATCATTGTATCGGCGCGAGTATCGGGCCAGCAACGCGACCGTGACGGTCTCGGTTTGTTTCTGGTCGACACCAAGACGGACGGTGTTGCGCGACGATCGTATCAGACGATCGATGGATTGCGTGCCGCCGAGATTTCACTCAAAGGCGTGCGCGTGGAGCCGGGCGCGGTGCTTGGTGAAACGGGAAATGCCGCTCCAGTGATCGATCGTGTCATCGACGAAGCGATTGCTTCGCTCGCCGCCGAAGCGGTCGGCGCGATGGACGTCATGCACGAGACAACCATCGACTATTTGCGCACGCGCCGTCAGTTCGGCGTTCCAATTGGCAATTTTCAAGTGCTGCAACATCGCTCCGCCGATATGCTGATCGCGCTTGAGCAGGCGCGTAGCATGGCCATGCTTGCAACGATGATGAGCGATGAACCGAATGCCCAGGAGCGCCGCAAGGCGATGTCGGCGGCGAAAGTGCAGATCGGCCGTTCAGGCCGCTTCATCGGCCAGCAGGCGGTGCAGCTTCACGGCGGCATCGGCATGACCATGGAATATAAGCTCGGCCACTATTTCAAGCGCGTCACGGCAATCGACACGCTGTTCGGCGATGCCGATCACCATCTCGGCTTGGTCGCGCGCTCAGGCGGATTGGTTGAGGTGGGGTGAGCTTACTTTATTCATCAACGAGTGAGTGCGGCGGGAAGTCCTTCTCCGCCCTTTAGGGCGGAGAAGGATTTAGGATGAGGTGGGTTTTTCCCCACCTCTCCCCACCCCTCTCCGCCCCAAAAGGGGCAGAGAGGGAGCAGGTTTCGGGAAGAGGCTACTCCGTGCCCAAAGCTTCAACCGTTTTCTTTTTTAAGGAGATTCGCCCCAATGCTCCCCGCCACAACGCCGCGTGCAAAAGATTTTGCCGAGCGCATCAACGCGTTCATGGATGAGCATGTCTATCCAGCCGAGGCGATTTACAAAAAACAGGTCGATGAGGCCGCGGATCGGTGGGACGCGCCCCCGATCATGGAGGAACTCAAGACAAAGGCCAAAGCCGCCGGCCTCTGGAACTTGTTTGTTCCCAAGCGCGAGTTTCCTGACGGCTTGACGAATGTCGAATATGCGCCGCTGTGCGAGATCATGGGGCGCTCGCCGATCGGACCGGAAGCTTTTAATTGCTCGGCGCCTGACACCGGCAACATGGAAACGCTGGCGCTCTACGGCACCGAGGAGCAAAAAAACCGCTGGCTGACGCCGCTGCTCGCAGGCGAGATCCGTTCCTGTTTCGCAATGACTGAGCCCGATGTCGCGTCATCGGATGCCACCAACATTCGCTCGCAGATCACACGTGAAGGCGATGAATATGTGATCAACGGGCGCAAGTGGTGGACATCGGGCGCGATGGAT
>DATAIA010000303.1:0-9612 GCA_036262895.1 Xanthobacteraceae bacterium | reverse complement strand
CTCGCGGTTGCTGCTTCCTGATGCGCCAGGAGCGAATTGTAGATGTGGTCGGCAAGGCCAACCCCACCGCTTTTAGCGATTGTTTTCGAGTATTCATCAGTCAAAAAAGAGCGCCAGACTTTTGCGCCGGTCCCGCCGCCGAACGGACCTTCTCCGTCAATGCCGGTAAACATCTGCTGGAACATCGTGTTGAGGAATACGGCTTCAAAATCCTGCGCGGTAGAACGCGCTCTCGTCTTGAAATCGCCGGCCGCTCCTTTCGCCGCTTGTAAAGCGCGCGTCGGATCAGCCATTGTCGCGACGGCATTCGATGTTGCGAGATCGAGTGTGGCCGTCGTCATTACATCACCTCGATATCGGCTTGAATTGCGCCGGAAGCCTTGATCGCTTGCAGGATTGAGATCAGGTCGCGCGGACCGATACCAAGCGCATTCAACCCGTCTACAACCTGCTGCAGCGAAACGCTTTCCCGCACCATTCCCAATTTCTTTCCGTCCTCTTGCACGCCAACTCGCGTACGAGGAACGACAGCGGTCCGCCCGTTTGCGAGCGGTCCCGGCTGACTGACTTGGGGCGTTTCGCTGATCGAGACGGTGAGATTTCCTTGCGCGACCGCAATCGTCGAGACGCGAACGTCGCGGCCCATGACGATCACACCGGAACGCTCATCGATGATGATCTTTGCTCCAGTGTCGGGTTCGACCTGAAGCTGTTCGATATCTGTGAGAAGGGTAACGACGTTGCCTTGGAACTTTGGCGGAATCCCAACTTGAATCGTGCCGGGATCGAGCGGTTCGGCGGACTGGCCGCCGATGAAATCATTGATGGCTGCTGCGACGCGTTTTGCGGTTGTGAAATCAGGATTACGCAGCGCAAGCTTGAGCGTGGAGAGACGATTCAAGGCGAATTCGATTTCGCGCTCGATGATTGCGCCATTCGCAATTCGGCCAACGGTCGGAACATTCTTGGTGACGCTGGTTGCGTTTCCTTCAGCCTGGAAACCACCGATCGCGATCGATCCCTGCGCGACGGCATAAACGTTTCCGTCGGCGCCGAGCAGCGGTGTGACCAGAAGCATGCCACCTTGAAGGCTCTTGGAGTCGCCCATTGCGGAGACAGTTACATCCATCCGCGTGCCCTGAGTGCCAAACGGAGGAAGGTTGGCCGTGACCATCACGGCCGCCACATTCTTGGTGGTCAGTGTGACGCCGCGAATGTTGACGCCCAGGCGTTCCAACATCGCTTGCAGGGATTGTTTGGTGAAAGGGATGTTGTTGAGTGTGTCGCCGGTTCCATTGAGGCCGACAACAAGGCCGTAGCCGATCAGTTGGTTTTGCCGGACGCCCTCGATATTTGCGAGGTCCTTGATGCGGGAAGCGGTGTGGCCCGGCACCACTGCGTTCAACACAACAAGCGCCGCGGCGATTGCCACTTGTGCTCTTTTCATCATCTCTGACATTGCCTGCTCCCCGCTGCTCCGCAGCAAACAGTTGTTATGCCAGCATCGTGCCAACGTGATGCTGAAATAAGTATTTGATATTGCTTGGTTTTATTGCGCGCGCTAGCGATTCGCTTTGGAGTAGGCGAAGTCTTCCCAGCACGGTCGGCAGTTTTTGCCGCCGTTTACCGGTTGTTAACCATAGCGAGCGAGGGTATCGGTGGAATCCGAAAGTCAGGGCATTCGAACGAATGTTTGCAAAGTGACACCACTCTACTAACCAATAAGTGGTTTCATCGACGGGATAATCGGATCGGGCAGGGCGCAGGGGTCTGGCCATGCGAATTTACGGACCAAATGGGACTAGTACTGCTGCCGCGTCATCGTCGGCTCGGCGGGGCACATCCGGCACCTTCAGTCTGGACGGGCAACAATCATCCCGGCCAGCCACTTCTGCGGGAGCACCTCGTTCGCTTGGCAGTATCGACGCTTTGCTGGCATTGCAGGGCTTTGAGGATCCGACCGAGCGGCGAAAGCGTGCGATCAAGCGCGGCCGCAATGCGCTTGATGCTCTCGATGCGCTTAAACTCGGCCTTTTGGGGGGGGCACTCGAAAACGGTGCGATTGCCGCTTTGAAGGCTGCGCGGGCGGAATTGTCAGACTCGACCGGTGATCCCGGTCTGGACAGCGTTCTGGCCGAAATCGAGCTCCGGGTTGAGGTCGAACTGGCCAAGATCGGCGTGCCGCCGTCCGAGCGGAAGCCTGCCCGGTAGGTCACTCTGATCCACAGAATTACGAACTGTCCTCTTCCCAGCGGATTTGCCGCGCACTCCCCAGTTGTCCAGGGTCTCCTCCCACTATATAAGCTTGCCGCCGCGATAGGGATTGCTGGGAGCGCGATCAGGTTCACGCTTATCAGCTTCCATCCCCCGCCTCGCGAGGACAGTCTGGTTCTCAATGCACGGAGTTGGAGTGCATGCCCAAGGAGAAAGACAAAAATTATCGGCCCTCCGATAAAGAGCCCTTCATGAATGATCGCCAGCGGGAATATTTCCGCGACCGCTTGCTGGTGTGGAAAGAGGAAATTCTGAAGGAATCGAAAGAGACGCTCCAGCATCTCCAGGATGAGAATCAAAATCACCCTGATCTCGCTGACAGGGCATCTTCAGAAACCGACCGGGCGATTGAATTGCGAGCGCGAGACCGGCAGCGCAAACTGATCGCCAAAATCGACGCCGCACTCCAGCGAATCGAGGATGGCACTTACGGGTATTGCGAGGAAACCGGCGAGCCGATTTCACTCAAGCGCCTTGAAGCGCGTCCGATTGCAACGCTGTCGATCGAAGCGCAAGAGCGCCACGAGCGTCGCGAGCGCGTTTATCGCGACGAGTGACCGCAAAAATTTTCGGTGTAGGCATTCGGCTCAGGCTGAATGCGGCTCTTTATTGCGGGAGAATCACTTCTTCACATTGAAAGGGTGCGGCCTCCGGCGGGGGAGAGTGCCAGAGGCCGCGCCTTTGACGCTGTCTCGATCCGGATTCGAGGCAGCGGGGAGCTCTTTTATTCGGTCATGGGCACGGGTGCTGTTTTGCGGGGCGCTTATTTCCACCCTCCACCGCAAATCGCCTGATCATCAGAAGGGAAGCAGCACGTCGAAGACCTGCTGGCCGTATCGCGGTTGCTGCACGTCGGAAATTTGACCGCGCCCGCCATAGGCGATCCGAGCCTGCGCAATCTTCGTGGAGTCGATCGTGTTATCGCTTTGGATGTCTTCTGGACGTACGATGCCGCCGACAATCAACTCGCGCACTTCAAAGTTAACGCGGATTTCCTGCTTGCCTTCGACGACGAGATTGCCGTTCGGCAGCACCTGGGTCACCACGGCGGCAACGTTGGTCTGCAATGCTTCTTGGCGTTGAACCGATCCTTTGCCATCGACGGTGGAGGTGCTGTCTGCTGTCAGCAGACGGCCGGGTAGCGTCACGTTGGCAATGGGCGCTACCTTCTGGCCGAAGAAGTTGGTGATACCGGAATCTTCCTTGTCTGAGCGGCTGCGCTGCGTTTCATTGGCGATATTGGCCTTGTCAGTGATGTTGACTGTAACGGTAAGGATGTCTCCGACATTTTGCGCGCGCTGATCTTTAAAGAAAGCTCGCGAGCCGTTACGCCATAGAGAGTTAGGATTGTAGGACGCCGGCTGCGGTGTCGGCATCGGCATCTGCACCGGCTTGTAGCCGGGCTTTGCGGTAGGGTCTTCGATCGCCGACAATACCGGCTGTTCCCCGATATTTTTCAATCGATCGATGGCGGAACATCCGCTGGCAGACGCGGCGAGGGCGATGAGCCCGATCTTCGATAATAGACGCAACAATGAACTGGATTTCATGGCGCAACGCTCACTGGGTGCCGCGGCTCAAGGTGCCGCCAGATTCTGATTGGGCCGCCGATGCCAAGCTTGCATTGGCGAGTTGAGAGCTAGCCGTTGTGATGGTGACGCGGCCAGGACCGGTGACCATGCCCTGCACGGCGCGTTTGGATTGCACATTGAGGACAGCGACGATGTCGCCTTCAGCACCGGCATCGACGGCTTTTCCTTGTGCCGTGAGCGCAACGCCTGGAATTTCGTAGATAAGCGTGACGGACTCGCCGCGGTGCACGATCTCGGGCTTCATCAGGTCAGCTTCGCGAAGCGGTTGGCCGGCACGTACAGGACGGCGAGCGGCAAGTCCGATAACGTCGGTTGTCGGAACCGCAGAGGCGCCCGCAAATTCTGATCTCGGTCGCCGCTCAATCAGAATGTCGGCCGCCTTGATGATGTCGCCGCGTGCCAATGTGCGGGTGGGTACTGCAACTTCGAATGCATCAATGGCCGCGCCGGTATAACGCAGCGTGATGCGCTTGAGGGCGGCGCTGCCCGGCAGATCGAAGGTGATGTCGAAGCGGCCGGATCGGTCATAAGCAAACCGTGCGATTTGTAGTGCCCCAGTGGCGGTTGGTTCGACATAAATCGGCTGAACGTCGCGGTCGAAGTTCACAGCAAGGTTGCTTGAGTCTTGAATCCCTGCTCGCATCGCAACTGCGCGGACGACGGACGCTTCCACGTCTTTGGCCGAAATAATGCGCGCTGCGCGCTTGACCACGACTTCAGTGATCCCATGGGTATCGAGATTGAGCACGCCATGCGGCGCGACTGCCTCGAGGACGCGATAAGACTGCAGGGTGCCAATTTGCCCAAGGTCCGGTGCGCGGAACACCGGAATGCTTGAAACCGCGCCGGCATTCTCGACGAGGTCGCCAATGCGTACGAGATCGCTCGCAATCGTGACTTCTCGGCGCAACGCCGGCAGCGCGGCGGGCCGAGCAGCGAGCGGCGCCATTGCAGGTGCCGCCGTGGAAATAACCTGGGCAATCGCGGACTGCGCGATGATGGCAAATGAAATGGCCAGGCTCGATATTCGCAGCATGATCGTTGTCCTTAACGTGACAGGTTCGAAACCGCCTGAAGCATCTGATCGGACGCACTGACGACCTTTGAATTCATCTCGTAAGCGCGTTGCGCGGAAATCAGGTCCGAGATTTCGGTCACGGCGTCGACGTTTGCGGCCTCGAGATTGCCTTGCAAGATATTGCCGGCACCGTTTGTATTCGGCACGCCGTCTTGGGCTGCTCCCGATGCAGGCGTTTCAACGTATAGATTGTCGCCGACCGGCTGCAGCCCAACGGGGTTGATGAATCGCGTGACGTCCAACTGACCAACAATGGTTGGATTTGTTTGACCCGGCAAAACCACCGAAACTTGGCCGTTTTGGTTGACCGATATTTGGCTGGCATTCGCAGGGAAGGTTATGCCCGGTTGCACCAGATTGCCGCTGTTTGTAACGAGGCGCCCCTGGCCATCGAGATTGAACGATCCATCGCGCGTATAGGCGAAGGTTCCGTCGGGCATCTGAATTTTGAAAAAGCCATCGCCCCGAATCATAAGGTCGAGTGGATTGCCGGTTTGCGATGGACTGCCGGGGCCCATCATTCGGGGTGTCGCAACCGTTTTGACGCCAGTGCCGATATCGACACCGACGGGCAGGACGTTTCCCTGGTCGGTTGTTTGTGTCCCAACCCGCCGGACGTGTTCGTAAAGAAGATCTTCGAATTCGGCGCGTTGCTTCTTGTAGCCGGTGGTTCGCAGGTTGGCGATGTTGTTCGAGATGACCTGAACGGCAGTTTCCTGAGCCGCCATGCCGCTTGCTGCTGTATAGAGCGCCCGCATGATTCAGTTCCTTCAATCAGATTAGGTTGGGACCTCGGAAAGCGACTGAATTGCCGATTTCCGCAGGTCGCTTTCGCTTTGCAGTAAGCTGGCCATCGTGGTGTAAGCCCGGGAGACCTCGATCAAACGAGTCATTTCAACGACGCCGCGCACGTTCGACTTCTCGATTGCGCCTTGCACGACGCGCACCTTCTCCGATGCCGGCGTTGCCTGGACGTCGGCGGGTGCGGTGAATGTATTGGAACCGTCGCTCTGCAGGCGCTGGGGCTGGGCAAAGCTCATTAGCCGCAACTTGCCGCGCGCTGCATCGAGAGTGTTCTGACCGCTCAGGACGGAAACCGTGCCTTGTGCGTTAATCGAGATGTCGTGATCGTCGGCCTGGAAGACGATCGGCCCGGCATCTCCAAGCACGACGTAGCCGTCGGACGTGACCAGTTGTCCGGTCGCGTCAATCTGAAAGACGCCGTTGCGCGTGTAGCGCTCGCCTTGCGGCGTCTGCACGGCGAAGAACGCATCGCCATCGATTGCCACGTCGAGCGGATTGCCGGTGCGCTGGAGCGGGCCTTGGCTCAGGTCGAGCATGGTCGCGCGATCCTGGACGTAGCTCACGCGACGGTCGGGGCCGATGAAATTGTTTGCCCGTGCGACCGGGCTCAAATACTCCTCGAATAGCGAGGAGTAGGCTTTAAAGCCGTTCGTGTTCAGATTCGCGACATTGTTCGCGACGACATCAAGTTCTCGTCCCAGCGCAATCTGCGCCGAGAGTCCGATGAGACTAGCGTTCTCCATCGGGTTTTCTCCCCATTGAGGCGGCGGCGCCCGTTCCCAACGGTCACCTTCGCGTTGCCCTCAAGCTCTCCCAAGCTCTTGGGCAAAACGGTCGTTGCAGGGGCCGTGCCAAATGCAAAAAATTAAGAATACCAGTTAGTTAGTCTTATCGTGGGGCGCCGAGGGGCGGGCAATATCGGCCGGAACAGGCCGCAACTCGGCAAATTTTTCCTGCCAAATCATCGGCGGAAAGTAATCGTTAACCATTACAATCATAATTTCGCGGCTGGGCGTTGGCTTTGTGCGTCGCGGCTTTTGTAAGCGTGATTTGGCCGGACGGCTGCCTGAGCGAAGATGAGCCGAGGCAAAGGTCATGGCGACCAATAAAGAAGCTGATGCGGAAAACGCTGAAGGCGCCGATGCCAGCGCGTCTGCACCCTCAAAATTAAAAAAGTGGTTCTCACGCAAGATCCTGCTGATGGCGCTCGGCGGGGTGTTTGTGCTCGGCGGTGGCGGGGGTGGCGCTTATTTCTTTTTCAAAATGAGAAAAATTGAAAAGCCTGTGGAAGTGGTCAAGCCGGTCGTATTCTTCGACTTGCCGGAGGTGCTGGTTAATCTCGCAACCGCAAGCAACGAGCGCACGCAATATCTAAAAGTAAAAATTGTGCTCGAGCTGCCGGACAATTCTCTCATTCCGACGCTCCAGCCCGTGCTGCCGCGCGTCATAGATATGTTTCAAACCTATCTGCGCGAGCTGCGTCCAACTGACCTTGAGGGGTCAGCGGGGTTGTATCGCCTCCGGGATGAGCTGACCCGACGCGTGAATGTCGCAATCGCGCCGAACCACATCAACGCGGTGCTGTTCAAAGAAATTGTTGTGCAGTGACGGAATAAATCATGGCGCCGACCGATGTAGATCAGGACGCTCTTGCCGCTGAATGGGGCGCTGCGCTGGAAGAATCCGGCGCAGGAGGCGCTGCGGGAGGTGGCGGAGCTGACAGTGCTCCTGACGACGATATGGCCGCCCAATGGGCGGCGATGATCGAGGACGGCAGTCAGTTCGTCCAATCGGCCAAGGGTGGTGCGGAGCGTATCCTCAATCAGGAGGAAATCGACAGCCTTCTTGGCTTTAATATCGGCGACATTACGCTCAACGAAAATTCGGGCATTCGCGCCATTATCGACTCGGCGATGGTGTCCTACGAGCGTCTGCCGATGCTCGAAATTGTCTTTGACCGATTGGTTCGGTTGATGACGACATCGTTGCGAAATTTCACTTCAGATAACGTCGAAGTCTCGCTCGATCGAATCACTTCGGTTCGCTTTGGTGATTATCTGAATTCGATTCCGCTGCCGGCTGTGCTGGCCGTGTTCAAGGCGGAGGAGTGGGACAATTTCGGGCTGTGTACCGTCGACTCCAGCCTGATCTATTCCATTATTGATGTGCTGCTTGGCGGACGCCGCGGACAGACCGCGATCCGCATCGAAGGCCGGCCTTACACCACGATCGAGATCAGTCTCGTCAAGCGCATGATCGAAGTCGTGCTCAGCGATGCTGAGCTGGCATTTAAGCCGCTGTCGCCGGTTAAATTCAATATCGACCGGCTGGAAACGAATCCGCGGTTTGCCGCAATTTCTAGGCCCGCCAACGCTGCGATTTTGGTGCGTCTGCGCATCGATATGGAGGATCGCGGCGGCAATATCGAGTTGTTGCTTCCCTATGCGACCATCGAGCCGATCCGTGATGTTCTGCTGCAGATGTTCATGGGTGAGAAGTTCGGTCGCGACCCAATTTGGGAAGGCCATCTCGCAACTGAGATCGGGCAGGCGCAAATCGCTGTCGAGGCGGTGCTTTACGAAGCGGAGTTGCCGCTCAATCAACTGATGAAGCTTGAGGTTGGCGACACGCTCCCGCTCGATGTCAAGTCCGACGCGCTGGTGATGGTGCGCTGCGGCGATGTCGTGCTCACGGAAGGGCGCATGGGGCGTGTTGCCGACCGTGTCGCGGTGCGTGTGACCCAGCAACTGCGCAAGCCGAAAACTACTTTTGCCATGTTTGAGAATGCTGATGCTTCTTCGAAGCGAATGGAGGCTACGTGAGCAATAACATCGGACTGATGATCGAAAGTCTTGTCGCGGTTTTGCTGCTGCTTACGACAGGATACTGCATTCTGCTCAATGGGCGCCTGAAGAGGCTCAAGGCAGATGAGCAGGCTTTAAAAGCGACGATTTCCGAATTGATCACGGCGACGGAAATTGCCGAGCGCGCCATTGCCGGCCTTAAATTGACCGTGCGCGATTGCGATCAGAACCTCGGAGAACGGTTGCGTACAGCGGAGCGGTTTTCCGGCGAAATCGCGCGTCAGCTTGAGGCTGGTGAATCTATTTTGGAACGCCTCGCTCAAATTGCTGTGGCCGCGCGCCCCTCGGAGCCGGTCGCAAAGCCTCAGAGCGTACCAACGACGGCGCAGGCGACTGCTGCTGCTGCTCAAGCTTTTGCTGCACGCGCGCGGCTGCGTAAAGGCGGTGTGGCGGCATGATTTCAGTATTGCGCGATCTGCGTCTCGTCCCGGTCGTCGTTGTTGCGACAGCGAGTCTGTTTGCGCTCAAGATTTTTGGTTTATTGGCCGGCGGAGGTTATACGCTCGGGAGCAACCGTCCCGCACGGGCGCAAATCGTTGATGTGGGACCTGCCGTGGTTCCGGAAAGTGCGTTGCCCTCTGCGGCGTCCAAGCGGGAAGCGAAGGCAAAGCCAGCCGGGCCCCAGAGTGTGCTCGGCCATCCTGAATATACCGGAGCAATCGACGAGCCGCCGAAGCCTGCAGCGCAAGCGCCGGCGACGCCTGCAAAACCTGCCGCGCCTCCACCGAAGCCGTTATCAGTGCAGGTCGATCTCAACAAGCAGACGGTCTCAGAGGGGGAGCGCGCTGTTCTTGAAAGCTTGAACCAGCGCCGGCAGGAGCTTGAGGCGCGAGGTCGTGAGCTTGATGTTCGCGAAAGCCTTCTGCAAACGGCGGAAAAACGGCTCGAAGCGCGGCTTGGCGAACTGAAGGATGTGGAAGCGCGGATTACCACCACGACACAGAAGCGTGATGAAGCCGAGGCTGCCCGTTTTAAGAGCCTGGTCGTCATGTATGAAAAC
>DATAIA010000302.1:0-2778 GCA_036262895.1 Xanthobacteraceae bacterium | reverse complement strand
GCCGTGTTACCGGCACCCGTAACCGTGCTGGCAACCGCCGCAACGCTCGCAGTCGAAACGTTATAGACAAACAATTCGCCGGAGCCGCCGGGCGCGCCATCTGCATTCCAGAATGCAATGACATGGCCATCAGCACTGATTGCCGGCTTCAAGAGCGATCCGGTTGCTCCGATCGCGGCCGGCGTGATCGAAGCCAGCGCATGGCCCTGCTGATCGTAAACACCAATACTGCCGCCGACCTGTTCGACGACGATGATGCCGCCATTTCCACTGATCGCGGGCGCACTTCCGGGCCCAAGCTGCCTTGTCTGCTGATAGCCCGCGTCCGAAGGGTTGTTGTCATAGATGAAGACAAAGGACTGCGCGCCGTTCGAGCCCTGATAGACGATGTAATGGCCGTCCGAACTGATGCTGGGCACGGAGTAGGTGAAGCCGTTGGCTGGCGAGGCGATCGTAGCGGTCGCGTTGGATTGCCGGTCATACAGGAAGATTGCGCCATCGGGATCGTAGGTAACGAAGCGACCGTCGGCGCTCATCACCGGACCAAAATGGTCCCCCGCGCCAGTCGAAATCAGAGTGACCTGCGGCCGCGTTACGACAAACGGTATTGATATCGGAGGGATCGTCACCTGCTGCAACAGCGCGTTGTTGTCGCTCACCACGATGGTGGTCGCGGACTGCTGCTGTGTGGACGAATTGGACGAGGTAGTCGTACCACCCGTGCTAATGGGCGATGTGGATTTGCCACTTAGCGCGTCCGCAAGCGCGATCTCGACCGGGTTTTTTGTATTCGCGCCCACGGTACCAAGCGTCGTGACCGGTGTATCGCTCGGTGCAACAGGAGTACTGCCGGCGAATTTGGTGGTCGATTGCGGATTGGCGTCGCCACGCCGTCCGTCAGTCGGAGGCGGCAGGTTCGGGACTTGCTGCTTGCCGACGTCGTAGGTGCTCAACACCTGCTGGAATACGTTGAATTCCTGAGCGACCTGGCCCGGCGTCTTGTTGCTCTGCTGCGCAATCACATCGAAGTTGGCCGTGGGCGTCAGCGTCAGGGACGCGCCATTGCTCGTAACCGTTCCGATCAGATCGCCTCTGGTGTTGAACACCTGGACGGCATGCACCTGACCGTCCTGCTGATCGACCACGGAAATCGACACCTTTCCGTCAGTTGACGAGATGTCGAGAATAACCGCGGTACCGCGAATCCCGATTGATGCGACCGGGGTGGCGACTTTCATGTCGCCCGTTTTCGCAACCTGACCGGCGACGAAGCTTGCCGCGCCTTGAACGAGCGTGAACAGGGCGGTGTTCGATGTGCTGTTCGCGTCGTAAACGAGGTCGTTCAGCATCAGCCGCGCGTTGGCGGTCATGTTGAATGTGGTGCCGTCATTCAGGACCAGGCCAACGGTCGATCCGCTGCCGGTCTGCACCACATCGTTTTGATAGACATTGTCACCGGTGTTGACGTCAACGGTGACACCGTTGCGCACGATGCTGGCGCTTCCGGTCAGCTTGACGACATGCCCGACCAGTTTGGGCGCCGGCGGAGCTCCTGCCTGCGCGTAGGCTGTGTGACCAGTGAGCGCCTCGACGACTTTGATATCAAGCGGCGCACCATCAGGCGAAATCAGGATTGGACGCTTGTCGCCGTGAAAGTAATCGTTCACGACCAGCCGATGTTCGCGGTCAGAAATGATCAGGTCGTTGCCTGACCTTTCGAAGTCTCCGGCAAACAAAAGATGCGCATCTGGAATGGTGATGGTTTCCGCATGACTGTGGTGCGGAAGCGCCTCGAAATTGACATAACCGCTCGAATGCGAACCCAGCAGGTCCGCGTCAAACTTGCCCCCGGCGTAATTCAAATCCGCCACCCCCGAAAAAGAGGTTAATATTTATATAATATTCAAAGTACCTTTTGCTTATCATTGGAAGGCGCCACGCGGAAGCGCCCGTCCGGCAAGCCCTCAATTAAAATGTGTGATTTCCGCGAAAAGTTCGAGAGAACAATGAGATCGCCAGTCGCCAGAGAGTGCCGTGACCTAAGCAAAAGAAGTCAAAATTGCGGCTACTTGCAACCTTAAAACCATTATTCAAATATTCGAGGCTGAAATCATCCAACAAAGATGCTGCGTCAGCGAATCTAGACCCGGATATACATTGCTTTATTGGAGCGGCGCCGGACACGAGTAGATCAACTATTACGTAATCTTGCCCCTCGGCAAATTAGCCATAGCCCTCAAAAATCGACGGAAAAGGTATCGCGCGCGGCGGCGAACTCGCCGGGCGACAGCAACGATTCGCCTTCAAGGCGCTTTCCTTGTCGATAATGCCGTCCTGCCACTAGCGGCTGCGGTGCCAGCAACGACTTTGCTACACGATCAGATCGTGAGCCACGTAAACAATAGCAGTACCCTTTGCATGATCCGGCACGATGCTGAAATTGTCCGCGGAGTAAACCCCCACCAGAGACAGATTCACGGTTGTGGCTCCATCTGAAACGGTCAGGGTGCCGCCGGTGCCGGACGAGTTCTCGTGATAGCTGAGCGATGTCGCGCCAAATAAGTCTGCGAGATCGATCGTATCCGACCCGGCAAAGCCGGAGATCGCGCCATTGAAGTGGAATGAATCTTCAAGCTTGAGCGTGCCCGCAGCCCCCGCGCCGAACACAACATTCGCTGTTGATGACGCTGCGAAGTCGAGCGTGCCCGCCCCATCGATCTTGCCGACGCCATTCCCACTTACGTCGCCCTCAACCGTGAGATAGCCGCCGTTCGCCCA
>DATAIA010000301.1:0-3811 GCA_036262895.1 Xanthobacteraceae bacterium | reverse complement strand
AGCCAGTTGGCCAGAGGCGTGCCATAGCCGGACATCGTAGGCATTCAACTTGTCGAAGACGGCGCGATCACAGGTTGAGGCCACAAAGTAGGTCACCCCCGCACGTGGCGAAATCAGATCGGCCAGATGCGTGGCCGGGTCCATCAGGCCGCAATAGTGCGGAACAATACCCCTGCTAAGGAGGTAATCATGCGAGCCATTGGCAGCCGCTACCCGTGTATTCGGGCCAGGATGCCGCAACTTGCTGCAGGTGTTGGCCAGTGACGGCCCACCGCCAGCAATGGCCAAAACCCCATCGTGCCGCGCCGCCGGCCGTATCGACGGCAACCCAAGCGACAGGGCATAGTTCATATTCTCTCTAAGCTGATCGGCCGAAACCGACAGCTTCACAGGGCGCGGAAAGACTGTTTCCGGCGCTTCCTGTTGCCCCTCTAGCAACATCAGCGTGTCTCCAATGATATCCCGTAGCGACCTTGCACATACATGGACATGAACAGCGGGCTGCCTGGCGGGATCGTCACCTTGATCCCCCTGCCCTGCGCCAGCCCGACCAGATACGTCACAGACGGTCTGTGAGAGGCGTAAGCGCCCATCATATGGTCCCCGTACAGGGCCAGTTCATCGCACCCCTCATGGATTGCCAGCGCAATCATGTGCGCTACCGAGTCCTCCAGGAACACGATAGGCAGCGACTTGAACACATCCTCGAAAGGATATGGCCTAGCGTCGTGAAACAGATGCGCCCGCGAATTTGTGCAGTAACAGGGCACATCAGGCAGTTTCTTCGCGTTGGCCGTTATCTGGCCATCCCGCTCCGGATCGGGGCCGCTAAAGCATTCAATCTCGTGGATCTCGAAAAAGCGATCGACACGAGGATAGGAGATCCAGGGTAACCCCCAGATCTCCCATTCCTTGTCTTGCCATGGTGCGTCAACGTGCGTTGCGCCCCTGACGACAATGGCAATCTTACGCATTACTTACGTGGACTCGTCCGTGCAGAACGGATACTCGATTTCCACTTCAGCGCCGCCAACACCGGCAACGCCGGTATCGTCATTCGACGCCCACTTGGCATTGTGGACCTTATCGCCCGCCACAACGGCGTCGTCGCAGACGCCGGCCGCAGTGTCGATATAGACCTTGGCGTTGTCCGCCACGTCCGCAGAGCGCGCGTCCGCCTTGCCGTAGAGCATGTACCAGCCATATTCGCCGGAACCGGCGTCCGAATAGGACACGGCCACCGGACCAATGGCATTGGCAACAAGCAGGGTGGCCGAGAAGTCATCGGTGTTGAACGTCACCCACTTGCCGATGCCATTGCTGGCAACGCCTTGCAGGTAGATGAACTCGGCCGCACCGTCTGAGGAAACGCCGCGGCGGCGGGTGCCGAGCGGGAGCTTCTGGGTGGTGGACTTTTCGTTGAACGGCTGCGCCAGGATTTCCGGCGAGGCGTTCGCATAAGTGAGCTGAGCAAAAGCAGCCATAGTCTAGTTTCCTTTCCTTAGGCTTTCAGCACGCCCTGCAGCGAGCGATTGCTCAGCGTCAGGTTGCACTGATTGATGATCGGAATGACCACGGCGTCCTGGTTGATCGCGCGCTGTTCCGGCACTTCCGACCAGTTGGCGTCCTTATGGGCAACCATCTTCAAGAAGTCGGTGTTCAGGAAGTACATGTGCGCGGCCGGGATGCCCGAGCCACCGTCATGGATCACATCGGCGGTCTTGTATTTCAGGCTCACGAAGCCGCCCTGCGCCTTATCGCTCTCGGTGTAGCGCTTCAGGTCAGTCAGGGAGTTTTCATAGGCCGCGAAATACTCGTTGGACGACACGATCAGATCGGGCTTGTCGCCGCCGCGGGTCAGTTCCAGCCACAGCGGCAGCATCAGGTCCTGGATCGAACCCGCGCTGACCACGATGGCCGAGCCGCCCTGAAGGGGGGCGCCGGCCGACTGGACGATATTCTTCCAGAACGTGTAGGTGCCGGAGATGATGCCGCCGACAGTGCCGGTGCCCGCATCCGAAACAAGGGCCTGCAGGCCGTTGATCTGGTTGGAGGCCGAACCGTCCGAATACACGTCCGAGGACATGTTGTTCTTGGCGGTACGCATCGCATTGGTCAGGCGCGCCTTGGCCAGCTTGATGAGCTGGTTCTTGCCGGCGTTGGAACGCAGTTCCAGACCGGAGGCGGTCACATGAACAACCTGCTGCTTCCAGTCATACTTGGCGGCAGACAGGACTTCCGACGCCTGAACATTCAGGGTGTCGTAGCCGGAATAGCGCTGATAGGTGCTGTTCTCGGCATAGTCCAGCGGCTCGACAATCTCGTAACCACCGTCGATCACTTCCATGCGGCTCTTGGAGGTGAGGCGCTGCAGGAGGGCGTTGTGGTTGGAGATGTTGTCGGTGATGGTCTTTTTGTGCTCACGAAGCGTGGTGGTGACCAGCTCCGTAAAGGTGCTATTGGGGGTAGCCATTTGGCTCTAACCTTTCTGGTTAGGCCCTTGCCTGCGCCCGGTCGTATGCAGCTTCCATAGTCTCATCAATCGTGCGAGCAACCTTGCCGCCAGCGGATGAGCCCGAGGTCTTGACGTTAAGCGACGCGGCTTTTGCCTTCTTGGCGGCGTTCGCCGCTTCGAGGTTTTTCAGCCGCTCCTGATTGGCAAGGATTTTGGCGCGCGTGGGCTCATGCGCCCAAGTCGCCTTGTCATATGCCATTTGCAGGAGTTCTTTGTTGGATGCGGAGGGGTTTTGCTGCCTGATCCCCGGAAGGATGGCGGCAATCTCATTCTCCACATCCGCATAGAACGGGTGCGCTTTGGTATCGGCGGCAAACTCTTGTACTGCCGTCTGTACCGCTTGTCGGGCTTGCTGTTCGGCCTGCTGCTGCCGTTGCTGTTCACGCTGGTTGAGCTGTGCGACAGACTGTTCAAGGGCCGTTAGTTTGGGATCGGGTTGCTGCGATTGCTCGCCGCCGCCCGTGCTAAGTTCCCCGAGATCAACGCCATGCTGTTGAGCGAACCATCGGATGAACCCTGGCTTGTCGCGGCCCGCAAAGTCGGACAGGGCGAGGAGATGCTGAAGACCAGTATCGAGATCAAATCCCGACAGGGCCCACGCCTCTCTCCGCGGTCCTAAATGACGTTCCAGCGGCTCATAGTTGCGTTTGATTTCGGCAAGTTTCTGGGATTCCTGGGTAAGGTATCTCTGAACGTCAGCCTCACGCTTCAGCACAATATCTTGTGCTTCACGAGAGAGGCCGGCGAACTTCGCCTTATCCTCAGCCGACCAGCGTTCGGGCGGGGAGAGGGGCTGTTCAGCCGCTCCCGCGCTCTCTGCGCTATCCGTGTCGGTAGTCTCCGCAGCCTCTTCGGCGGCGGTATCTGTTGCGGCTTCCGCAGCGGCGCCCTCGGCCGCTACCTCGCCGGCATCTTGTCCCTCAGCCTCTTCCGCAGCCCCCTCATCATCACGGGCCTGGATGGCGTCAAAAGTCTTGGACAGCGTGTCTTCAATAGAAGGCGCTGCCTCCGCGCCGATTTCGGCGGTCGGTTGGGTATCCACGAATGCTCCTATGTTAGAAGTTCAATTGCGCTGCGGTCTTTTCAACCGCATCACTCACGACGCGCTCGATCTTGCGATCCTCTTCCGCGCGGTACTTTGCTGCCTGCTCGCTCTCGCCTTTTTCCAACAGGCGGCATCCAGTGCGCTTCAGGTTTTCCTGGTGCGCCCTGCGGCCCTCGATGGGGCGGCCAGTCACGGGGCAGCGGTAAGCCTTATAATCCGGGTTTAGATGAATGCGCGGCGGGTTGAAGACG
>DATAIA010000300.1:0-7532 GCA_036262895.1 Xanthobacteraceae bacterium | reverse complement strand
AAGAAAAAATCGCAGCAAAAATCGCAGCAAAAATCAAACCAATGACCGAGCGCTTAAAACCCTCCGGCCGACGATCGGCTCGCTCGCTCAACGCGGATGAACACGCGCTGTGGTCGCATGTCACGCGCGCGGTCACGCGGTTGCGGTCGGCAGCGCCAACCACGCCCGCGCCGTCCGAGGCCGACCAGGGCGCGCAAGCTCCGCCTCGTCATTCGCTCTCTCTAGCGAAATCTTCTCCCCCGCAGACCCCTGCCCCGGCACCGAAAGAACAGCCGCTTGCATTCGATCGCAAACTTAAACAGCGGCTTGCGCGCGGCCATGAAACCATTGATCGCCGCATCGATTTGCATGGCCTTAATCAGGAACAGGCGCATGGTGCGCTTGTTCGCTTTCTTCGCGATGCGCGCGCGAAGGGAGTACGCACCGTGCTGGTAATAACGGGCAAAGGCTCTGCGCGCGGTACCGACTGGGATGACGAACGCGGTGTCCTACGCCGTCATGTGCCACTCTGGCTCAAATCGCCGCAATTGCGCGATTGCGTTGCAGGATACGAGGTGGCGCATATCGGCCATGGCGGGGAAGGTGCGCTCTACGTTCGCATTCGCCGGGAACGCACCAGACACGAGGGCCGATCTTGACGCCATTCGGGCAGAAGATGCGTGAATTGCGCGCCGAGCGCGGGGTCACGCTTAAACAAATGGCCAAGGCGCTTCATGTGTCGTCGGCCTATCTGTCTGCGCTCGAACACGGACGGCGGGGACGGCCGACATGGCTGATGGTTCAACGCATTATCGGCTACTTCAATGTGATTTGGGACGATGCCGAAGAGCTACAGCAATTGGCCACGCTGTCTGATCCGCGCGTCGTCATCGACACGGCGGGGCTTCATCCGCAAGCGACCGAGCTTGCTAATCGTTTGGCGCGCGACATCGCGACGCTGTCGCCGTCCGAAATCCGCAATCTTCTTGGTGCTCTGAAAACCCGCAAGGCCAAGCTGATCGAGACGGCAGACGAGCACAAACGCGAAAATCTGCTTGCTACAGAATAAAACGCGATAGATCGGCGTTCTTCGCGAGATCGCCAATGTGCAATCGCACATAGGCGGCATCGATTTTCACGGTTTCACCGGCGCGGTCAGGTGCGGCAAACGAGATTTCGTCCAGCACACGTTCGATCACCGTTTGAAGACGGCGCGCCCCGATATTCTCCACACTTGAATTGACCTCAACCGCAATGTCGGCGATCGCGTCAATCGCATCATCGGTGAATTCCAGGGTGACGCCATCGGTCGCAAGCAACGCGATTGTTTGTTTGATCAGAGACGCTTCCGGTTCGGTCAGAATTTTTCGGAAATCATCCCGGCTTAATGCTTTGAGCTCGACCCGGATCGGCAACCGGCCCTGCAGTTCCGGCAGCAGGTCGGAAGGCTTCGAAACATGAAATGCGCCGGAGGCAATGAACAGAATATGATCTGTCTTGACCGGCCCGTGTTTGGTCGCAACCGTCGTGCCTTCTATCAGCGGCAATAAATCGCGCTGCACGCCTTCGCGCGAGACATCGGCTCCGGCGCGCCCTTCCCGCGCGCAGATCTTGTCGATCTCATCGAGGAAAACGATTCCGTTGTTTTCAACTGACTTGATCGCTTCATTCACCAGTTGATCCTGGTCGAGCAACTTGTCGGATTCTTCGTTTATGAGCAGCGGGTAGGAATCGCGTACGGTTACGCGCCGGGTTTTCGTGCGGCCGCCCAGCGCCTTTCCAAACAGGTCACCGATGGAGATCGCGCCCATCTGGGCACCCGGCATGCCGGGAATTTCAAACAGCGGCATGGCCGATCCCGACGACTGCACCTCGATTTCAATCTCCTTGTCGTCGAGTTCGTTGGCGCGCAATTTTTTTCGAAAGGCTTCCTTTGTGGCAGCGCTTGCCGTTGCGCCGACGAGCGCATCAAGCACCCGTTCTTCAGCGGCGAGATGCGCCCGCGCTTCGACATCTTTGCGCTTTCGCTCGCGGATTAAACCGATTGCGATTTCGACGAGATCGCGGACGATCTGCTCCACATCGCGTCCGACATAACCGACTTCGGTGAACTTTGTGGCCTCCACTTTCAGGAACGGTGCCCCCGCAAGCTTGGCAAGCCGCCGGGAGATTTCGGTTTTGCCGACGCCGGTCGGACCAATCATCAAAATATTTTTTGGCAGCACTTCTTCCCGCAGCCGCTCATCAAGCTGCAGCCGCCGCCAGCGATTGCGCAACGCGATGGCCACCGCGCGCTTTGCGTCACCTTGACCGACAATGAAACGGTCAAGCTCGGACACAATCTCACGAGGCGAGAAGGTTGCTTTTAAGTCCTCGCTGCGGTCCTGATGCGGCGCGCCGAATGAAACTGTCATGCCTTCAAGATCTCAATGGTAATGTTGCGATTGGTGTAAACGCAGATATCGGCAGCGATATCCATCGCCTTTCTCACGATCGTTTCTGCTTCGAGATCCGTCTCGATCAATGCGCGCGCGGCAGCCAGTGCGTAGTTGCCGCCCGATCCGATGCCGACCACACCCATTTCCGGCTCAAGCACATCGCCGTTTCCCGTCAGTACAAGCGAAACATCCTTGTCGGCGACGATCATCATGGCTTCGAGCCGGCGCAGGTAGCGGTCCGTCCGCCAGTCCTTGGCAAGCTCCACCGCGGCGCGAGTGAGCTGACCCGGATATTGTTCGAGCTTCGATTCAAGCCGCTCGAACAGGGTAAAGGCGTCCGCCGTCGCCCCCGCAAAACCGCCGATGACCTCGCCCTTACCAAGGCGGCGGACTTTCCTGGCATTGGCCTTGACGATGGTCTGGCCGATCGAAACCTGGCCATCGCCGCCGATGACGACGGTGCCTCCCTTGCGAACGCTTAAAATGGTTGTTCCGTGCCACGGGGGCGGCGAGGTGCTCTGCATGAGGCGGCTTTCGTTGATCTGAAAGATCCGAATGAGATGTAGGCGCGGCGTGGGGCTGTTGCAAACCTTAAAGCCAGCAAGGCAAGTGCCTCATTTGAGGACGAATCGTCAACGATGTCCGCATGCCGCAGTGGCGAAGCTCTGTAAGCCCTGATAGAACGGCGCTTAATTTACCTTAACCCGAAGGGCGCTTTCCATGCGCAAGGCCTCGCTGCGGCGGACCACCAAGGAAACCGATGTCGAGGTGGCCGTCGATCTTGACGGCACCGGCACCTCGACGATTTCGACCGGCATCGGCTTTTTTGATCACATGCTGGACCTTTTGGCCCGCCACTCGCGCATCGACATTACGGTGTCGGCCAAGGGCGACCTGCATATCGACCACCATCACACCACCGAGGACGTTGGCATCGTGCTCGGCCAGGCGGTCAAGCAGGCGCTCGGCGATATGAAGGGCATCACCCGCTACGCTGACGTTCATGTGCCGATGGACGAGGCGCTGACCCGGGTCGCCATCGATATTTCCGGTCGGCCGTTCCTGGTGTTCAAGGCGGAATTTGGCCGCGACAAGGTCGGTTCATTCGATACGGAACTGGTCCAGGAATGGTTCCAGGCCTTCGCCATCAATGCCGGCGTCACGCTGCACGTCGAGACGCTTTACGGCTCGAACGATCATCACATCGCGGAGTCTTGTTTCAAGGGGCTGGCGCGGGCATTACGGGCAGCGGTTGCCATTGATCCCCGGGCTGCGAGCGAAGTGCCATCGACGAAGGGCGTGCTGGGCGGCTGAACGCCATTTGGCCATTCAGTCGATCGGAGAGCATTGATGAGCACCTACACGGTCTATGAGCCACCACAGCGCGATCCCGATATGCTGCGCCACGCCGACCGATTCGTGTTCTTGCGTGACGGGTTTTCGTGGAGTGCTTTTTTCTTTGGCCCGCTCTGGATGCTGCGGCATCGGCTTTGGCTGGCGGCACTTCTCTATGTGATTTTCGTTGCGGGCATTGCTGCCGGCTTGCGGGCGGCAGGGGCGTCGAATGCATTGACGTTGATTGTCTTTTTGCTTGGATTGCTGATCGGACTCGAAGCTTCAAGTTTGCGCCATGCAAAGCTCGAACGGCGTGGTTGGAAAAATGTCGGCGTCGTTGTCGGCGACAGCATCGAGACGGCGGAGCGCCGATTTTTCAACGGCTGGGTATCGTCGGATATCGGACATCGTACGCCTGCCGCGCCGTCCGATCATTTGCGGGGGATGTCGTCGGTGTCTCCTGATGTGATCGGATTATTTCCGGAACCTGGAGCGCGTGCGTGACCGTTGCCATCGTCGACTATGGATCCGGCAATCTACATTCCGCAGCCAAAGCGTTCGAGCGCGCTGCGCGGCAATCCGGCCACGATCAGCCTATTCTTGTCACAAGCGATCCCGACGCGGTGCGCCGCGCCGATCGCATCGTGTTGCCCGGCGTCGGCGCGTTTGCCGATTGTCGACGCGGTCTTGATGCAATCGCGGGCATGGTCGATGCGCTTGAAGAAGCCGTGCGGCGCAGGGGGCGCCCATTTCTTGGAATTTGCGTCGGCATGCAACTGATGGCGGAGCGCGGACGCGAATACGAAGTTGTTCAGGGCTTGGGTTGGATTGCCGGCGAGGTTGACCGCATTACGCCCCGCGATCCGGCGCTGAAAGTTCCTCACATGGGCTGGAATACGCTCGACGAACGGCGGCCGCATCCTTTGACAAAGGATATTCCGCTCGGCTCCAATGGTCTGCACGGGTATTTCGTCCATTCTTTCCATATCAAAGCTGCGGAGCAGTCGGACGTGGTCGCGCAAGCGGACTACGGCGGTCCGGTCACGGCCATTGTTGCTCGCGAAACCTACGCAGGCACACAATTCCATCCGGAAAAGAGTCAGCGGCTCGGTCTTGCTTTGATAGCCAACTTTCTGGCGTGGGCGCCGTGATTCTGTTTCCCGCAATCGATCTCAAGGATGGGCTGTGTGTGCGCCTGGAACAGGGCGACATGGCGCGCGCGACGATTTTCAATCGGGATTCGGCGGCGCAGGCTAGCGCTTTTGCGGCACAGGGTTTTGAGTACCTGCATGTGGTTGATCTCGACGGAGCATTTGCGGGCAAGCCGATGAATGCGGCGGCGGTCGACCGCATTCTTGAGGCGATTTCGATTCCAGTGCAGCTCGGCGGCGGAATCCGCGATATGGCAACCGTTGAAGGCTGGCTTACCAAAGGGGTAACTCGGGTCATTATCGGAACGGCGGCCGTTCGCGATCCGGCTTTTGTCAAACAAGCCTCAAAAAAATTTCCTGGCAGAATAGCTGTTGGATTGGATGCGCGAGACGGGAAAGTCGCGGTTCAGGGTTGGGCGGAGCTGTCCGAACTAAGTGCGGTTGAGATCGCACGGCGTTTCGAAGATGCCGGAGTGGCCGCGATCATTTACACGGATATCGCTCGCGATGGTTTGCTCAAGGGACTCAATCTTGACGCAACCATTGCGCTTGGCGAGGCCGTATCAATTCCGGTCATCGCATCAGGCGGTCTTGCTTCAATTGAAGACGTGAAAGCGCTGCTTGAACCGCGGGCCCGAAAGCTCGCCGGTGCGATTGCGGGGCGTGCGCTCTATGACGGGCGATTGGATCCGGCCGCGGCACTGCAATTGATCCGTGCCGCGTCAAAGGCTGAGAGTATCTGATGTTCAAGGTTCGAGTCATCCCCTGCCTTGACGTGAAGGACGGACGGGTCGTCAAGGGCGTGAAGTTTGTTGACTTGCGTGACGCGGGCGACCCTGTCGAAAGCGCGATCGCTTACGATGCGGCAGGCGCTGACGAACTCTGCTTTCTCGATATCACGGCAAGCCACGAAAATCGCGGGACCATTCTTGACGTTGTGCGTCGTACTGCTGAAGCCTGCTTCATGCCGCTTACGGTTGGAGGTGGCGTGCGCACGATCGACGATATCCGATCGCTGCTGACGTCGGGGGCCGATAAGGTTTCGCTGAACACCGCAGCCGTCAATAACCGCGCCTTCGTCAAGGAGGCGGCGGAAAAATTCGGCGATCAATGCATTGTGGTTGCCATCGACGCGAAGAAGGTCTCTGCAGCGGGCGAGAGCGACCGTTGGGAAATTTTCACCCATGGCGGACGGCGGCCGACCGGGCTTGATGCAATTGCTTATGCCCAGGAAGTCGTCTCGCTTGGTGCCGGCGAAATTTTGCTGACATCGATGGACCGCGACGGTACCCGCCAGGGCTTCGATCTTGCGCTGACGCGGGCGATCGCCGACAGCATTCCGGTACCCGTGATCGCTTCGGGAGGCGTCGGTACCTTGGACCATTTGGTCGAAGGCATCCGGGATGGGCATGCAACGGCTGTGCTTGCCGCCTCTATTTTTCATTTTGGCGAGTATTCGGTGCGGCAAGCCAAGGTCCACATGGCGGCGGCCGGCCTGCCGATGCGACTTGATCCTTAACGGCGATTGTTTGAACAAACCGCAGGCTTTCGTATAAAGGTCAGAAGCCTGCGTATTTGGAGCCGATCATGCCAACCTTTACGCTTAACGATCTTGCCGCGCGGGTGAAAGAACGCGCGGCCTCAAGCGCTGAAATCTCCTATACCCGGAAACTTCTCGACCGGGGTGCTGCGCATTGCGCCAAAAAATTCGGCGAAGAAGCCGTCGAGACGGTTCTTGCGGCGGTTGCTGAAGATCGCGAGCGATTGATCTCGGAGACAGCCGATTTGCTTTATCATTTGCTTGTGTTGCTGGAGGCGCGCGGTGTTGCTTTCAGCGAGGTCGAGGCGGTACTCGCAAAACGCACCGAGAAATCCGGGCTTGAGGAGAAAGCCGCGCGCCCGCGCGAGTAGCGCGCGTTCATTTTGAGTTGAATCACGAACGCGCTCTATGCTTTTGTTTGACGCGTTTTCTTTACGCGAACCGGTACCCACTTCGCTCGAAAACGCTATGTGCGCATGCAGCGGGAACCATGATGGATCAGCCAATTAAAGACGGGCTCTCGCCCTATCGGGTGTTTTCGCGCGCGAAATGGGCCGCATTGCGTGAAGATGCGCCGATGACCTTGACTGCAGTTGAGATTGAACGGCTGCGCTCGGTTCATGACGAACTCGATATTGCCGAAGTCGAGGAAATCTATTTGCCGTTGTCTCGACTGCTGTCGGTCTATGTTGCCGCCACCCAGCGTTTGTTCCGCGCGCAGCAGCGATTTCTCGGCACCGAAGACGCCAAGATGCCGTACATCATCGGGGTTGCCGGTTCTGTTGCGGTCGGCAAGTCAACGACATCGCGCGTCTTGCAGGCGCTGCTTGCCCGGTGGCCCAATACGCCACGAGTTGACCTCGTCACCACTGATGGCTTCTTGCTGCCGAACGCCGACCTTGAGCGCCTCGGTCTGATGGAAAAAAAGGGTTTTCCGGAAAGCTATGATTTGCCGGCCCTGCTGCAGTTTCTATCTGACATCAAGGCGGGCCGTCATCCCGCCCGGGCTCCGGTCTATTCGCATCTGATTTACGACGTGATGCCTGACGCCTTTGTCGAGGTCGATCATCCCGACATTTTAATCGTCGA
>DATAIA010000299.1:0-6067 GCA_036262895.1 Xanthobacteraceae bacterium | reverse complement strand
AAAGCAGCGCGCATGCTCTCGAAGGGCTTGGAAACGGCCAGGACGATCTTTTCCGACGCCGAGGAAATCCGCTCCGGGTTCGGTCCCATTAGCATCGCCAACCTGAAGGGCTGGACGAAGAACACGGGTTGCCCGGTACGGCTGCACATATCCGGCGACGACGGCAACTTCTACATCGGCGCTGACGAGAACCACGGAATGCGGATCGAACTGCCGCCGATGTTCTGGCGTCGCTTCGGCGATCTACCGAATATCGTCACGCTGACGAACTGGGACGAGTAACTCCCTATGGGCTGCCTTGGTCGCGCTTTGCAGTCGCGTCCAACGTGGTCCGCGGCAGGCTATCGAACATCTCTTTGATGCGCTTCTGGCTCGCGATCCGCCGTTCGACTACCAAGTTGACGAGGCGAAACAGAGTGATCGCTGTTGCCTTGTCGGCCACTACCCTGCGCCCTAAGCCAGAGTTCGACGCGCGACACTTTGGCGAACTGGCCTAGACAGAGTGCCAAGGTCGGGCGGCAGTCGTGATCGAACCCGTCTCCGCCCAAAGTCTCCGCAAAAGGGGAATATTCCCTGACAAGGCCGGAGACTTTCGGCGATTCCCGCCCCGTGTCAGGCCAACCTAGAGTCCAGAGACAAACCCGAATGCGCGAAAAGCCCGGAATTTCCGGGCTATTCTTGCGTCTCTTGGGAAGCCGGCAGAACCGCAGGAATGGCTGGCTGGCGACGCAGTGCCGATCGCACCCGTCTCCGCCCACTTTCCCTGCAAACAGGGAATTTTACAGGGAAATTTGCGATTTGAGCGCGTGGAGACGATATAAGCAGTCAAAAACGACTTGCGACACAGGCGTTTTGCGCGCAATTCCCTAATCAACGTAACAGGGAAATAATCTAGGCGAACAGGGTAGTTGTTCTATTGTAGCAGGGAGCTTGTCTGATTTTACATGTCAATGACCGCTGTGACGGCCGCTAAACCCGAACTGAATCAGTACGGAAAACGGCCTCTCGAAAGCGCAGACCCGCTTGGTCTCAAATCCATATTTTCGAACGTTCTCATCGCCGCGACAACATTCTCGCCGACATAGGGCTTGGGAATAAAAAGCGCGTTCACGGGGATTTCCAGCGGCCGAATCTTGCCACTGGTAATGATGATGTGAACCGGAGGCCACCTGTCTCTTACGGCAGCGGCCAGTTTCAACCCATCCATGGAGCCGGGCATGTCGATGTCGGTAAAAACGAGCTGGATATCCTGACGGGCTTCGAGAATGGCGATCGCTTGGTCGGCATTGCTCGCAATGACGACGAAGTATCCGGCCTCCTCGAGTTCTTCCGTGACGAGCTCCCTGATCAGGGTCTCATCTTCGACAACCAAGACTATAGGCATTTCCACCCCTTCCGGTGGGCACATCCAGGCCACGACTGCATGCATCAAACCCGGCGACGAACCATCGTTCCTTTCGACCGATCGCAGGTCGGGCGGAGGCCGGAAGTCCTCACTCGGATCGCCATCAACAGCGTGTCAAGATCTGAAGCTCCATCATTGCCATTCTCCGCAATATGGCGGGATCTCGCTCGCCGTCCTTGGCGGTGCGAAGAATCGTTTCCGCAATGGCCTGGACATGCGCGGAACTCACGGGATCCGGCAGCGAGGCAACCGCGCTATCCAACGCCACTTTCATGATCGCGATCGTTTCAGGCGGAAACGACGCATTCGAGAAGTCTTTCATCTGGACTCGATTCGGAGCTTAAGTTCAGGGTCCTCGTCGTATTCGCGACAACGCACGAGCCTTTGCCGGGACGCAGGCATGGGTCACCCCCAACGGCCGCGCCATCTGCTTCCCCATCCTCCGCCACCGCGGAGAAGCCGCACCACGAAGAGCAGCAGTATCGCACCGATGGTGGCGTTGACGATCGCGCTGATGATACCGCTGCCGAGATGGATGCCAAGCCGGGGCAGCAACCAACTGCCAATAAAGGCGCCGAGGATGCCGATAACCAGATCGCCGACGATCCCGAATCCGGTCCCACGCACGATTTGACCGGCCAACCAGCCGGCGACGAGTCCCACGAACAATATGACCAAGAGGCTTTCGCTCGACATATTCATCTTGCTACCTCAATCGTTGGTCCGCATCGCGTCCATCAGCGTAATAAGGTGTTGCGGTAACCGGTCGCGTTCGCCTGCCAGTCTGATCCGCAGCCGAGCACCTATTTCCTCACAGATCGCGGCGCTACACACGCGGCCGATCTGAATCGCATTGCGAGCTTCTAGATTGGTCATCAAGGTCTCCCGTCCGTCACGTCTGCGAACTGCTTACCTAGTGCCGCGCCGTAATCAGGCGAACTTCGCGAACCATCGTCTCGCCGCTGTGCAGACACTGGGCATCGAAGCGGGGCCAGACCTGCCGCGAACAATTTCGAGCGGCAGTCGAAAGTTCAAGCCGGTCCGACTTCGCCAGCACGGAGGTCTCGGCGGCTGCCACCTGAGGCGCAAAACCCGGCAAGGCAATAACCGCCACTCCCAAAAGGCCGAATATGGCCAGGGACGTGAGAGAGTTGTTCATGTGAGGCTGCTGACTGTGGCTGATAGCCGATCCCGCTTTGCTCGGGGATCATGGGCACAACGTCACGACCCACGGGGAGTTCCCTTGACCACAACCTTTCTTTGAATAACCCCGACCGCCAGCGAGGCTCAGCCCGTGTTCTCGTCCAAGGGCACGTCAAGCTGGATCATGACGCCGTTTGGCGTGTTGGACGTCACTGCAATGCGTCCCTCAAGTTGGGCAATCAGGCTTTTAATCACTTTGAAGCCGAGACTCGCCCGTGGCTGGTCGATTTCGAACTCCGGCGGCAGACCGATACCCTGATCTGATACTTCCACGCGCAAGTCGCTGCCGCGCCGTTCGCCCGAAACGCGGATTTCGCCGGACCCGTCGGGGTAAGCATGCTTCGCGGAATTAGTCACAATCTCATTGATCAGAAGACCCAGCGGAATAGCCTTGTCGGCGGAGATCATCAGAGGATCGAAAGCGCAGCTTACATTGTGCGGCACAGTCTGCTGCAGCTTCCGGCAAAGCTCGCCCGCAAAGTCCGCGATATCAACAAACCCGATCCTGGTGCTGCGCCATAAGTGGTCGTGGACCTGGGCAATCGTGGTGATGCGCGAAGCCGCGTCCTTGAGTGCGTTTTGGACTTCTTCCGACGGCGCGTTGCGGCCCTGCACGCGGAGCAGGCCCACTACCGACGCCAAGCTGTTCTTGACCCGGTGGCTCATCTCGCGCGTCAACATGGCTTGGTGATCTAGTGCGTCTTTGAGGTCAGCGTCGGCATGTTGCCGCTCGATGGCGATCCCAAGCAGCCCCGCAAATCCGGCAAGGAAGTCGGCATCCGCAGCATCGAACTGGCCGGGATCCGCACTGTCGACCTCGAGGACACCGAACGGCAGATTGCCCTCGCCGCCTCTCGCGATCAGGACGTTGATCGCCCGCTTGATCCCGTGATCCGACAGCAGCTTGGGCGTGCGAAAGCGTGTTTCTTCCCGAAGATGATTTGAAATCACCATTTGCCCGGTCTGGAACGCGTAGCCAGCGGGAGATTCCATATCAATCCCGAGCGACACCTGACCGATCGTTCCCGGCGCCCAGCCGACGCCGGCGCGGACCAGCAGCCGCCTGTCGTCGGGTATATACTCAAGGACCTTGGCCAGGGATGTTTCGAGGCCTTTGGCGCAGAGCTCAGTTGCGCGCTGCAGGATTTGCCCGATGTCGCGGGTCTGCATCGCCGACCGGCCGAACTCTCCAAGCAAGGACTGTTGCCTTAACCGGTACGGTAGCTCTTGCCTGGTGGCATCGGTGACTGCGGCAGGGGCCGATACTGAATCCTTCCCGGGTGGAGTGGGCATAAGTTAGTCCCTCAGAGAGGCCGCCACGAGCGCCGCAGGGAAAATGTAGCATGGCGCCACTGCCGGGAGGGCGCGATTTCTAGCGCCCGGGGCGACCGCATACGGTTGTAGTCAGAAGAGGGTGCAGAAAAATTTGGACCCCCTCTTGAAACCAAAATCCGGTTTTATTTGTTTTCCAGGTCGCCACCGCGAGGTGGCTCCCGGGCGCCTGATGGGCCCGGGGACCTGAGACGGGCACCGGTCGTGTCCGGTGCCGCTATCAACCATTTTGCTCCTAGGAGGATCTGGCTATGCGCACATATGACTTCGCTCCCCTGTTCCGGTCGACCATCGGTTTCGATCGTCTTTTCGACATCGCCGAGGCCGCCCAGCGCGGCGTCGAGGAAGGCTAAAGGCTACCCGCCCTACAACATCGAACGCCTCGCGGAAGACCGTTACCAGATTACGCTGGCGGTTGCGGGCTTCTCGCCCGATGAAATCTCGATCAGTACAGAGCAGAACGTCGTCACGATCGAAGGCGGCAAGACCGAGAAAACCGAGCGCGAGTTCCTGTACCGCGGCATCTCGACACGCCACTTCAAGCGGCAGTTCAATCTGGCCGACTACGTCCAGGTCAAGGATGCAGCCTTCGACAACGGCCTGCTCAAGATCGAACTGGTCCGGGAAATCCCCGAAGCCATGAAGCCGCGGCGGATCGCCATCAATGGCGCGCAGCCGGCCAACGTGCATCAGATCGAGTCCAAGGCGGCCTGAGCGGCGCTAAATTCAACCCGGACATTTCCGCAAGAATTGTCCAAGACATTTTCTCTGAGTGCCCACCCTGCCCATGTAGACCACGTTTTTTCCAAATGGGTGAGTCAACCTTACCTAGTTGTGAAACTCGATGCGTGGCCAGGTTGCAATTGCGAATTCTTCCTGACATTATCTTGGGCGGGAGAGTTCCGCGTGAACGCGTGCGTGCATGTTGTCGACGACGACGCGTCGTTCCGCACGGCGGTGGAACGCCTTTTATCGAGAGCCGGTTACGACGTAGCTACCTATGCCTCGGCGATGCATTTTTTGACCGACTTGCCGAACGAAAGCAGGCCCAGTTGCATCCTCCTAGACGTGCGGATACCCGGCTTGGACGGTCCCGCATTGCAGAAGCGCCTGGTCGAACTCGGTTCGACCCTGCCGATCGTTTTCCTCTCTGGCTATCTAAATGTCCCCGTAACCGTCGGGGCCATCAAGGCGGGTGCGACTGACTTTCTAACCAAGCCTGTATCGTCGGCTGATCTGCTTCGGGCTATCGAGGCAGCAATCGCGCATCATGAGACGGCGCGAACCTTGAGCAGCAAGCTAGACATGGTTCGCGCTCATGTAGCGGCCTTGACGCCGCGCGAGCGGCAAGTTTTTGACCTCGTCGTTTGCGGCAAGCCCAACAAACTGGTCGCTCGCGCGTTAGGGTGTACCGAACGCACCATCAAAGCGCATCGCCACAGGGTGATGGAGAAAATGCAGGCGAAGTCACTGCCAGAGCTTGTATCCCTCGCTGAACGGATCGGCGTTGTGTCGGCTAACCGACAGAATATTTAAGCATCTCTCGCTTTCTATTGTCTGAAGGGACAATAGATAACTTTTCATGCGCGACGTAAAATCATCATGCGCGGTTGGGTCAAAAAGCCCAGTTCGACCTCCATGATTATGTCGGCGGACACATCAAGGAAGTTTCGAATGGCGACCCGAATTCGAGAACTCGTTTTAATGGTCGCTGATGATCCTGGAATGCGGAAGGCGCTGCGGCGTCTGCTGCGGCAGTACGCCTATGAACCCATCATGTTTTCATGCGCGAAAGCTTTCCAAAGCCATCCCGATTTTGAGAAGGCTTCTTGCATCATTCTCGACATCAATCTGCCGGATGGATCGGGCATAGACCTGCGCAAAGACTTAACAGCTGAAGGCGTGTCCGTGCCGGTTATTTATATCACCGGGAATGCGAACCCAAAGGTCCGCGAGGCCGCAATAGCCTCTGGATGTGCGGCGTTTCTCACGAAGCCGTTCTCGTCGCGCGAGCTGATCGAGCCGCTAAAGAAAGCGTCGGCAGGGTAGAGCTAGGTGCCCGATTTCTGGCCCATTGCAATCTGTACTTAGGGACGATGCACCACAGGACAACTTTCCCTGATTTGA
>DATAIA010000298.1:0-17625 GCA_036262895.1 Xanthobacteraceae bacterium | reverse complement strand
CGAATGGGAAGCGTCTTTCGCAGCGCCCGCAGCGATCACCGGCCCAGAGGGCCCGGTAACCATGGTTGGGACAACTGTTACGGCATTTGGTGAATGCGCCGCGGCGGGTGCTCGCGGCGCGCTTCGACTGATCGGGCTGTGATCAGATGTGGTAGGTCTTCAACGGAGGAAAGCCGTTGAACGCGACTGAGGAATAAGTCGCCGTATAGGCTCCTGTACCTTCGATCAGCACCTTGTCGCCGATCGAGAGACTGACGGGGAGCAAATAAGGCTCCTTCTCGTACATCACGTCGACGGAGTCGCAGGTCGGGCCGGCGACGATGCATGGCATTAACTTATCGCCATCATGCTCGGTGCGGATCGGATACCGGATCGACTCGTCCATGGTCTCGGCAAGTCCACCGAACTTGCCGATGTCGAGATAGACCCAGTCGACTGCATCGTCCGCGCTCTTGCGCGAGATCAGCACAACCTCGGCTTCAATCATGCCGGCATTGCCGACCATGCCGCGACCGGGCTCGATGATCGTTTCCGGGATCGCGTTGCCGAAATGCTTGCGCAGCGCGCGGAAGATCGACGTGCCATAGGCGGACACCGCCGGAACGTCTTTGACGTACCGGGTCGGGAAGCCGCCACCGAGATTAACCATCGTGAGCTGAATGCCGCGATCTGCGCATTCGCGGAAGATCGATGCGGCCGATGCCAGCGCCTTGTTCCAGGCCTGCGTATTGCGCTGCTGCGAGCCGACATGGAACGACAAGCCATGGGCCTCGAGGCCAATGCGATGGGCATGTTCAAGCACGTCGGTAGCCAGCGCGGGATCGCACCCGAACTTGCGCGAGAGCGGCCATTCCGCGCCGGCATTTTCGCAAAGGATGCGGCAGAACACGCGCGACCCCGGCGCCACGCGCGCGATCTTGTCGGCTTCCGCCGTGCAGTCGATGGCATAGAGCCGCACGCCGAGTTCATAGGCGCGCGCGATATCGCGTTCTTTCTTGATGGTGTTGCCAAACGAAATGCGGTCGGGCGTGCCGCCCGCAGTCAGCACCATTTCGATTTCGGCCACTGAGGCGGTGTCGAAACACGAACCGAGCTTGACGAGCAGCGACAGCACTTCCGGCGCAGGGTTTGCCTTCACGGCGTAAAACACGCGCGTGTCCGGCAGCGCCTTGGCAAAGGCCAAATAATTGTCGCGCACGATGTCCAGGTCGACGACGAGGCAAGGCCCGTCTTCGCGGCGGTGACGCAGGAACTCTTGAATGCGCTGGCTCATGGCATTCTCCCAACATCTCGGAACGCGTTGCGTCCGCGGTGGTTCGAGTGGTGAGTTCACGCCGTCGCGCAGTGGACACGCGACAAACGCGATGGGCTCAAAACCCGACTGTGCTGCCTTGGATTGGAGCGGGGGAGTTCCCGATCCGCACGCCGGCAATGAAGGACAAGCCTCTTCGGTGACCCGAGCTGGCATTGGACAACCAGCAGAGACCAAAAAAGCCCGATCCGTCGTTGCTTTAAGCCGCGTCGCCCGTTGAGAGCGGGCTGCGCCGGTTCGCCTCCGGCTGCTGGTCGCGGGTGCAAGGAAGTAGAAGCTCTCTTCCTTGGCGGCTGTCCGGCCTCTTGTCCGGATGCCCACCGACCAACACACGGCCACAGGCACGTGCGAAATTGGGCAATTCGCGAAATAATTAATTCGTGGGAGAATTGCAAGTGTTTTTGATCGTCATACCGGCAAGATGTGGATGACGAGATGTTTGGTCGCAGTGTGCGAGTGCCGCACGAGAGAAATCACGAAAAAATCGCCGCGCCGGGGCGGGCCGAGATGCTCAGTTTGTTGTGAATGGTTCGACGCGGCGCGCGGCACGAATGAAGCTTGCCATCACCGCCATGCCCAACGCGAAGAACAGAATTTGCAGCACGTAAACGCCGTATTCGCCGAGATTAAACAGACCGGCAAGTGCCCACCCCCCGGCGAAGGCTGCGCCAAATACTTCGGCCCCAATCAGGATCGCTGCACTCAGAACCGTGAGCACGTTGACCCAGATGATGTGTCGGCCGGCCGGCTTCTGCACGCTGTTCATCTTTTCTTAACCTTATTCAGACTTCGTCTGACTGAGTCGGCTCGTTGGGTCGCCTCAGTCAGGCTGAGGGGCGCAATGTCCTCGATCCTGTAAGCGCGATCAAGTGCAATTGCTGCCGCAGAGCGGCCTCAATATCGGTTGCTGCGCCACTTTCCGGTGCTGATATAAAGCGGGGTACTAGCCCGCCGCGTTCCAATCTATAGCCATAGAATTTCATCATGGACGTTCACACTGCAGGACATCGCCGCGGCGCCGTTGCCGCCCCCCACAGTGCCGCCGCCGAAGCAGGGCGTCTGGTGTTGTCGGAAGGAGGCAATGCGCTTGAAGCCATGACCGCCATGGCGGCAGCGATTGCGGCGGTCTATCCGCATATGAACCATATCGGCGGCGACGGCTTTTGGTTGGCGCGCGAGCCGTCGGGCCGCACGCGCGCCATCATGGGCGCAGGCCGAGCCGGTGCTCGTGCGCGGATCGAACTTTATCGCGAGCGCGGATATGACGAGATCCCCGCGCGCGGGCCGCTTGCGGCGCTCACCGTCCCTGGTGCGATCAGCGGCTGGATGCTGGCGCTTGAACTGGCAAAAGCGCTGGGCGGCCGGCTTCCGCTCGATCTGTTGTTTGAACCCGCGATCCGGCACGCGCGCGACGGCTATGTCGTGACACGAAGCCAGGCGCAACTCACCAAGGAGAAGCGCGGCGAACTCGCCGACGTGCCGGGCTTTGCTGCAACGTTCATGGTTGACGGCAAGTCCCCCGAGGCGGGTGCAACCCTCAAACAAACGGCATTCGCGGCGACACTTGATCAACTCGCACATGCGGGGCTCGATGATTTCTACCGAGGCGATGTCGGTCATGAGATTGCGGCTGATCTGGAAGCGATCGGCAGTCCGGTCACACGGGCCGATCTTGAAACCTATCGCGGCCTTGTTTGCGAGCCGCTGAGTGTATCGTTGCAATCCGGCACGCTGTTCAATGCGCCGCCGCCGACGCAGGGGCTCGCTTCGCTGATCATTCTGGGTTTGTTTGATCGCCTCAGGGTCAAGGAGGCCGAAGGTTTCGACCATATCCATGGGATTGTCGAAGCCACGAAACGCGCGTTTCGGGTCCGGGACCGGTATGTCACCGATCCCGATCGGTTGGCGCACGAGCCGGAGCGTTACCTCACGCCGGAATTTCTTAATGTGGAGGCGCAGAAGATCGACCGCAAACGCGCAGCACCATGGCCGGCGCGAAAGGGTGACGGCGACACCATCTGGATGGGGGCGGCGGATTCCTCCGGGCTTGTCGTCTCCTACATCCAATCGATCTACTGGGAATTCGGCTCGGGTTGCGTACTGCCGCGGACCGGTGTGCTAATGCAAAATCGCGGCGCAAGCTTTTCGCTCGACAAACGCGCGGTTAATGCGCTGGAACCGGGGCGACGCCCCTTTCATACGCTCAATCCCGCACTTGCCGTTCTCAAGGACGGACGCATCATGGCTTACGGCACGATGGGCGGCGATGGCCAGCCGCAAACACAAGCCGCATTGTTTTCGCGCCACGTCCAGTTCCGTCAGCCGCTCGTCGAGGCGCTTGATCGGCCGCGCTGGTTGCTCGGCCGCACCTGGGGCTCGACGCATACCAATCTGCGGTTTGAATCGCGTTTCGACGGCAACCTGCTCGATCGGCTGGCGGCCGCGGGCCACGATGTCGATGTCATGGCAGAGCCTTATTCCGATACGATGGGTCATGCGGGGGCCGTGGTGCTGCATCCCGATGGGATGCTTGAGGCCGCACACGATCCGCGCGCCGATGGTGGGGCTGTGGGTGTTTAGAGCGTGTCCTACGCTATAGACACTAGAAATGCCGCTCGCCGCGGGGCTCGCAACTTTTTTCAGATCAAATATTCGAGTTGATTGCGACCCTCTCTGTTTGGTCGTCATGCCGACATAACGCGCGACAAACAACAGCACGCTCACTGTCAATTTCTAACATTCGAATGAATTGGGATTAGGTTTTCGTTAGAGAAATTAACTTAAATGATCCTTTAGACAAATAATTGTCAGCGCCATATACGTGAGGGCTTCCATGCCGCGCCGCAAGATTTTTAGTTCTTTGAAATTCATTTTTCTTACGCTCGGTGCCGTCAATATTCTGGCCATCGGCATGCTTGCCGTGATCTGGAAGTTGTATCAAGGGGCTACGGTCGACCTCAAGGCAGTCGCTGATCAGCGCTATATCTCTTATGTCCTCGCCGATGAGTTGCGGCAATCCTCCGACGACCTCACACGTCTTGCACGTACCTACGCAGTGACAGGCGATGCGAGATATGAAGACCAATATATGCAGATCCTCGACATTCGAAACGGCAAGAAGCCTCGGCCTATCGATGCGCATCGGATCTATTGGGACTTCGTGGCCGCCGATGACAAAAAGCCGCGTCCCGACGGGATCACCAAGCCCCTGCTGACCTTGATGAAGGAAGCGGGTTTCACGGAAGCTGAATTCGGTAAGCTCGAAATCGCCAAGGCAAACTCCGACAACCTGGTGAATCTCGAAGTGAAGGCCATGAACGCCGTGAAGGGGTTGTTCCCCGACGCGGCCGGCACCTACACGACGCGAGGCGAGCCCGATCTGAAACTCGCGCGCGAACTCATGCACTCGCGTGACTACCATCGCTTCAAGGCCGATATTATGCGGCCCATAGACGAGTTCTTTGTTCTTCTCGATCAACGGACCCAGGGCGCCATCGATCAGGCGCGAAGCTGGCTCGACACCCTTGGGCTCATCAGCAATTTTCTAATGGCGGTTGCTGTCGCGGTTATGGCTTTGTCGGGTTGGCTGTTATTTATCCGCATCATGCGGCCTCTTGGCCGTGTTGCGGGGGTGATGACCGATATGGCGCACGGCCGCGACGATGCGGTCGTGGAGGGTGCCGAGCGTGGTGATGAAATCGGCGACATGGTCCGCGCGGTCGATGTATTCCGGGGCAATGCGATGGATGTGAAGCGCCTGCGGTCCGAGCAGGCTGAAGCCGCCGCGCGTGCCGCCGAGGTGCATGCCGCCGAAATGAATAAGCTTGCGGATAGTTTCGAAACGGTGGTCGGAAGCGTGGTCAGCGCGGTGACGGCTACGTCGAGCCAACTTGAAACCGCGGCAACTTCTTTGACCTCGACTGCGGCGACCACCCAGAACATGGCGGGCACGGTGGCGCAGGCATCCGATCGGGCATCCGCGCATGTGCAGTCGGCGGCTTCCGCGGCGGAGGAAATGGCTGCCTCGGTCAATGAGATCGGCCGGCAGGTGCAGGAATCGAGCCGCATCGCGAGCGAGGCGGTGGCGCAGGCAGAACAAACGGACGTCCGCATCGGTGAATTGTCGCAGGCGGCTGCACGCATCGGCGATGTGGTTAAGCTGATTACGGCAATCGCGGAGCAGACCAACCTGCTGGCGTTAAATGCGACAATCGAAGCGGCGCGCGCCGGTGATGCTGGCCGTGGATTCGCAGTCGTTGCCCAAGAGGTCAAGGCGCTGGCGTCTCAAACTGCCAAGGCGACCGACGAGATCGCCACGCAAATCGCCGCGATGCAGGCCGCGACACAGGAATCAGTCGGTGCGATCAAGGAGATCGGCGGTACGATCGGGCGTATCTCGCAGATTGCGTCAGGTATTGCGACGGCCGTTGAGAAGCAAGGCGCGGCAACTGGCGAGATCGCGCGAAATGTTCAGGAAGCCGCTCGCGGTACAGCGCAGATGGTTACCAATATCGGCGATGTCACCCGCGGCGCAACCGAGACCGGTTCCGCATCCACCAACGTGCTGACCTCCGCTCGCTCGTTGTCGAAAGAGAGTAACGAGCTTAAAAGCGCAGTTCAGAAGTTCCTGGCAACGGTGCGCGCTGCGTAAGGCGTAAAAAGTTAAAACCGGCGCAGGGGAATGTGTATTGCTACTTATTCTGCCTGCCGTAGCAGGGCTCACCCACGCCCGAGCAGACCGCGATGAATTTAACCGGTTAAAAGGCTTTTTTTCCGGTCATGCTCTCGCCATATGATCTGTGGTAATACCAATCGAATTAAAGCGGTGTGTCCAAAAGCGGTTCTGATGCAATACCTTCGTCGTTTCATTCTTGCCGTGACTGCGGTGATACTGGCGCTGCCCGGCCGCGCGACTGCGCATCCGCATGTCTGGACCACGGTAAAAAGCGAAGTCGTCTATGCGGCCGACGGCTCAATCACCGGCATCCGCCATGCGTGGTCGTTCGATGAGATGTTCTCGACCTTTGCCACGCAGGGCCTGGAGACCAAACAAAAAGGTGTTTTCACGCGCGAAGACTTGGCGCCGCTTGCCAAGGTGAATATCGAGTCGCTAAAAGAGTTCGATTACTTCACCCGCGCCACGGCAAACGGCAAAGCCTCTCCTTTCAACGAACCTCTCGATTATTGGCTCGACTTTAGGGACAGTGTGCTGACGCTGAATTTCACCTTGCCATTTAAGGCGCCGGTCAAAGCCAAACAGTTGAACTTTGAAATTGTCGATCCGACATGGTTCGTTGATTTTTCCCTTGCTGAGAAAGATCCGGTTGCGCTCGTTGGCGCACCCGCGCAATGCAAGCTTAGCGTTGCGAAGTCCAAAGACCCGTTGCAGCAAGGCAAGCCAAGCGAAGAGTTTTTTGCCTCAACAGAATCCGCAGGCCAGTGGGCTGCGCAATTTGCAAACAAGTTTTCGGTGACGTGCCCATAAAGAGTATCTAACCACATCGTCATGGCCGGGCTTGTCCCGGCCATCCACGTCTTTCTCTTTGGTGCCCTTGAAGGGCGGGATGCCCGGCACAGAGCCGGGCATGACGAAGAAGGCGCGTTAGTTATTCGCCAGAAACTCTCGCGCTGCCGCAAGATCGGGTCGGCTCGCGCTTTCTGCATTGTTCGCGAGTGCCGCGAGTGTTTGGTAATAGTCCCTCGCCCTTTCTTTATTGCCGAGGCGTTCCGCGGCTTTGGCGGCTCCCGCGATCGCATTGAAACGGTTCGGTTCTTTTTTTAACGTGCCTTCAAATGCGGCCAATGCTTCGTCAGGTTGATCGAGTTCAAGCAGCATAAAGCCATAGAGTTCACGTGCCGGCATCGGGACGCCGGGCGTCACCGGATGTTTCTCGGTCTTGTCCTCCGCGTCGGCTGCGGCGCTCATTGCTTGCACGGCTTCATCGTATGCATCGTCGGCATAGAGCGCCCATGCTGTTGCGACTTGTCGCTGGATGTCTACCTGTTCGACCCAATAGACGTCTTTCGCTTCGCGAAGTTTCTCGCGTAGTGCGACGAGTTTGGCGATATCCGTTTTGGCGGCGTCCGGATCGCCCATGCGCGCGGCGCCAAGGGCACGCGCAAAATGCGTCATTGCGTCGGCATAGGCGAACTTGCTCGGCCGGAGCGGCAATTGCGCTGCTGCCTGCCAATCGCCCCGTTCAATTGCGTATCGTGCCGGACCGACCGCAAGGGCATAGGGGCCGGCAAAGCGGTCCGTATTGATGCCGGTCGTGCCGGTCATATCGGCAATAACGGCATGGGCTTTTTCGTCTTGCGCGGTCTGCAAGTAGGCATAGACCAGATAGTCCTGCGCATGGAGTTGATCGTCGAAAGATTTGCTCTCCTTTGCCGCGCGGGCAGAGGCTTCGTTTGAGGCAATCGAGTCATTCCACGCGCCGACGCGCGTGAAGATGTGAGACGGCATGTGCAAGGCGTGCGGTGCGGCCGGTGCAATCGCAGCGTAGCGCTTTGCTGCATCGATGCCGTGGTCCGCGAGTGCCGGCGTGTCATAGAGATGGATCAGATAGTGAGCGACGCCGGGATGATGCGGCTGGCGTTTGAAGATCGGTTCGAGAATGGCCGCGCCTTTGAGTTGATTTGCATAAGTCTTGTCATTGGGTGACGCCGCAACGTTGAGTGTGATGGCATAAGTGATCTGCGCCTCATCATCGTCGGGGTATTTCTGCGCCAGCGCCTCCATCGCCTTGAGATAGGATTGAACGCGGGCCGCATGGGGGCTCTTGTCATAATCGGTATAGAAAACCGCAAGGGCATCAATGTAGTCGCGCTCGCGTTGCGTTCTTGCGCCGACAGCCTGTCCCTTTTTGATGGCCGCAAGCCCGAGCGGAAGATTGGGCGTAGGTGGCGGCGCATGAGGATTGAAAAGCAGGCTTAAAGCGATCCCCCAGTAGGCAATGCCGCATTCCGGATCGGCTTGCAGAGCGTCTTCGAAAACTTCCTTGGATTGCTGATACCAGAACGAATGCTGGTAGCGCATGCCGCGATCGAAACGACGCTGTGCCGCCTCGTTACATGATGTCGCAAAATGAACCTTCCCCAGTCGTTGATCGCTTTCATCCTGGGCGGAAGCCGGTTGTCCCAATGGAATGAGGGCGGTTGCTGCAACAAGCGCAGACATCGCGGCTGATGTCCTGACCATATTTCCCTCCTGTGTTGCTCAACTGGAAGGAATGGGGGAGGTCCGGCAAAGTTCCGAGGCGTGGAATGGTCTGTGAAAAATTCGGCCGCAAAATAAGTGGCTCGGATTTCACCTGCAAAAATCGTCGGGCGTCAGATCAATTGGTGAACCATGCGGCGTGCGTTCCGCCGCGCGATCCCAGGCATCGCGATAATGGGTCAACGTTTCCCGGTTCGTCACGCCTTTCGCAGTGATGATCCGTTCAAGCGTCGCGAGCCAGTGGTGGTAATAGGTCTCGCCCGTGTCGGGGTCGCCCGCTGCTTGCGCTCGTTTGATTTCCTCGCCGAGTGTCGCGGCCCACTCGGCCCAGGTAAAAATGCCGCGCTCGTGTAAGGCGAGAGCCATTGCAAAGGCTTGCGCCTCCCACGGCGCGCGAAACACGGGCCCCTCCGCATCGCGCGGGATGCTAGTGCCCTGTTTTCGAAGTTCGTCATACATAGCGGCACTCTCTTACACGAACTTCGAAAACAAAGGGCACTAGCAAGTCTATGATTCTAGTGCCGCTTTCGATTTGAAGTTCCTAAAACGAGTTTGCCACAACCAGTGTAGGAACTTCAAATCGGCGGCACTAGCGATTGTTTGTGTCGCGTGCTGCGCGGCGGATTTATCGATGGCAGTCATTCAGGCGGGCTCGAGATAGGATTCCCACGCATCGACAAAGACCGTGAGTGTGGGATCGCTGTCGGGGCCCCATAAGGTGCGCCCATCAAATCGAACCGTATAGAGCCATTCCCCGTCATCGCCCTTGCCGTGAGCGTGAGTGTCAGGAAGAACGTGGCAGCCTCTCAGGCTATCAATTGTTCCGACGTGCCCTCGCACGTAGCGGGGCAAACGCGTGTGGCCCAGCGGATTCATGATCCTTGCGCGCACGCGCTCGCCGATTTTGAATCGGGCCGGCGCAGTTGTGTCCCGCCCGCTCGCCTCACCGCGGTTGAGGCCCTTGGCAATGTCTGCCGCGGAAACTGTTTTGACGGGTTTCGGCGGATGCAGGACGCGACCTTGTTCAAGCTCTTCCTTCGATATGAAACCGTGTTCAATCAGAAGCCGCTCAAGTCCGCTTCCCCAGATTTCATAGTAGCTCTTCGTCAGATAATCGATCGGCGGCCGGTTCTCGCGTGCAAAACGTGCGCTATCGACGTTCCATTGTTTGGTCGCGCCCATTGCGATCGTCAGCGCGAGAACGCGCTTTTCCCACTCGGCGTGGAAAACGGGTTCGTTCGGTTCGGGTTCGACCGGCCCAAACCCGTGAACCCCGCCCATGTCATGCGCGCCGTTCATGCGGCGACCTCGGCCGGTGTCTTCGGCAGTCCGGTACCGATCATCGAATCGCGCGTGACCAGTTCGGCAAGCTGCTCCTCGGTCCATCCCTCGGTTCCCGCAGGACGCATCGGCAGCACGAGATAGCGCAACTCGGAGGTTGAATCCCAAACGCGAATTTCAGTGTCGGCGGCGAGCTCAACGCCGAAGTCGCGCAAGACGCCGCGCGGATCGATGACCGCACGCGACCGATAGGGCGCGGACTTGTACCAGACCGGTGGAAGCCCAAGAACAATCCAGGGATAACAGGAGCACAAGGTGCACACGACTATGTTGTGGAGCTTGGGCTTGTTCTCGACCACGACCATGTGCTTGCCCTGGCCTCCGGTGAAGCCCAGAGAATTGATCGCCGCGTTTGCGTCTTCATCGAGCCAGCGCCGGTAGGCGGGATCCGACCACGCTTTGGCAACAACCTTGGCGCCATTGCGCGGACCAACTTTGGTCTCGTAGGTCTCGATCAGCAGATCGAGCGCGGGCGGATCGACATAGCCCTTTTCGACCAGGATCGTTTCAAGCGCACGGACGCGCAGCTCGATCTCGGAAAGCTCCGAGTGGTGATCGTGATCGTGGTGATGATGGCTGTGGGTATGATCGTGGGCTGTCATGGGTCAAATGTACCCCAGTTGGGGCGGGCTTGCCTATTAGGGTCAGGATTCGTGAATATTTAGTGTGGTTACATCGTTTTAGGGGGCGCTGGCTAAGACTATGGTGGCCCTGAACCTATCCAAGCTGAAAGATCATGCTTGAAAAGCTTGCAAATCGTATCGACTGGCTCAATGCCGCAATCGGCAGAACGGTCGCGTGGCTAACGCTGGGCATTGTGTTTGTTGGCTTCGCCGTAGTGCTGATGCGCTACGTTTTTAGCGCGGGATCGATCTGGCTTCAAGAATCGATCCTTTACGGTCACGCGGCAATTTTCATGCTCGCCGCCGCCTGGACGCTTGCCGCGAACGGGCACGTGCGAGTCGATATTTTTTACGCAAAAGCCACGCCGCGAACCAAGGCTGCAGTCGACGTTATCGGTACACTGGTGCTGCTGCTGCCGTTCTCGATCACGCTCTTTGTTCTCTCGATGCCCTATGTCATGCGATCCTGGGCGATCATGGAAGGCTCGCGTGAAGCGAGCGGTCTACCGGCGGTGTTCTTGCTCAAGACAATGATCCCGGTCTTTGCGATCCTCATGGCTTTGCAAGGGCTCGCACAGCTTGCCCGCGCGGCAATCGTTCTTCGGCAGCCGCGCTGATGATGCTTTCCGACATCCTCGCGATTGCCCTTGTGGCCTCGGTCTGCGCCGGGCTGATGGCCGGGTACCCGGTGGCGCTGACCCTGGGCGGCATCTCGCTTGCCTTTGCCGCGCTTGCCCATTTGGCCGGGGTAATGGATTTCGGGCTGATCGGCGCGCTGCCGCAGCGTATCTACGGCATCATGACCAACGAAGTTCTGCTGGCGATACCGTTGTTTGTTTTTATGGGCGTGATGTTGGAACGCTCGCGAATTGCCGAAGATCTTTTGGAAGCGATGGGGCGGTTATTTGGTTCGCTCACGGGTGGACTTGGCATTTCGGTGGCGCTTGTCGGCACCCTGCTTGCCGCGGCCAAGGGGGTGGTTGGCGCAACAACCGTAACGATGGGGCTGATCACGCTGCCGACCATGCTGCGCCACGGCTATGACAAACGGCTTGCCGCCGGCACGGTTGCCGCAACGGCCACGCTCGCGCAAATCATGCCGCCTGCAACCGTGCTTGTCGTGCTGGGCGATCAACTCAACAATTCCTATCAGTCCGCGCAGCTTGCAAAAGGCACGTTCGCGCCAAATTCGCTCTCGCTCGGTGATTTGTTTGCCGGCGCGATCATTCCGGCGCTGATGCTCGTCGGTCTTTATCTTCTCTATCTGATCGCGATTGCGATCTGGCGCCCGCATCTCTCGCCCGCCATTGCCCCGGATGGGTCCGCGCGAAAAGGGCGCGCACTTGTCCGCGAACTCAGCGAAGCACTGTTCGCGCCCGTGCTGTTGATCGTTGCGGTGCTCGGTTCAATTCTGGGTGGCCTTGCAACGCCGACTGAGTCTGCCGCCATCGGCGCTTTCGGGGCGCTCTTACTCACTGCGCGCAAAATCAATCGCGCCGGATCATGGCCGATCCTTGCTTGCGCGCTGGCGCTCGTCCTCATTCTCATTCTTCGCGCACTGCATATCGAGCAATCTGGTCGCGCCATTATGGGCGCTCTTGCGGCTGTTGTTGCGGCGGGCGCGCTGTTTGCGGCTGATCGGGTCTGGCGTGCAGGCATTCTCACATCAGTGATGACGAAGACGACGCAGATCAGTGCGATGATCTTCACCATCCTGATTGGGGCGACGCTGTTCAGCCTCGTGTTCCGCGGACTGGGCGGTGACGACCTTGTTCACCGGGGGCTTGGCGATCTTTCCGGCGGCCCCGGGGCTGCGATCCTCATCGTCATGGTCGCGCTATTTCTGCTTGGCTTCGTCATGGATGTGTTTGAGATTGTGTTTGTGGTCGTGCCGATTGTCGCTCCGGTGCTGCTGGCGCTGCCGGGCATCAGTCCGGTCTGGCTTGGGATTATGATTGCGATCAATCTGCAGACCTCGTTCATGCATCCGCCGCTTGGCCCCACCTTGTTCTATTTGCGGGGTGTCGCGCCGCGGGAAATCAGCACCATGGATATTTATCTCGGGATCGTGCCGTTTGTTTTGATCCAACTGTTGGCGCTGGTGTTGTTGTGGTTTGTTCCCTCGCTTGCGACGTGGCTGCCCTCGGCGCTTTACGGGCATTGAAGTTTGGTTTGGGGAGGAAGCGATGAAAGCGGCCGAGTTGTTTGATCTCAAGGGCCAGGTTGCGCTTGTGACCGGCGCGTCAAGCGGCCTTGGCGAGCGATTTGCCGAAGTGCTTGCCCTCAATGGGGCAAAGGTTGCGCTTGTGGCGCGTCGCGCCGATCGCCTTGCAAATGTTCAGAAACGTCTTGAAGCGCAAGGCGGCCGGGTGATTTCGGTTGAAGCCGACGTGCTCGATCGCAAAGCAATGGTGCGTGCGTTCGATCAAATCGAGGGACAATTCGGAACCGTCACCATTCTCGTCAACAATGCAGGCGTCGCCCATGCCGGCCGGGCGGTCGATCTGCCGGAGGCCGAATGGCAGCGCGTGATCTCCACCAATCTCGATGCGGTTTTTCTCTGGGCACAGGAAGCGGCGCGCCGCATGCTGGCGGCCAAGCAGCAAGGTTCGATTATCAATATTGCATCGATCCTGGGCTTTAATGCCGCGAAAGGGGTGGTTGCTTACGCCACCGCAAAAGCGGGCGTTATTCAACTGACCAAGGCGTTGGCGCTTGAACTCGCGTTCAAAGGCATTCGCGTCAATGCCATTGCGCCGGGTTACATCATCACCGAAATCAACCGCGACTATCTGACGACCGAAGGCGCCAAGATGACGCGTCAGATTGCGGTGGGGCGCTTTGGCGAGCCGGACGATCTCGATGGTGCGCTGCTGTTGCTGGCATCCGATGCCGGCCGCTTCATGGCCGGCACGACCGTGACCGTCGATGGCGGTCAGGTGGTTGCGATGAGTATGTGATTTTTCTCTTCCCTCTCTCCGTAAAGGGGCCGAGGGAAGAACGTTCGTTCAGACCGTTGCATTGATCTTGACTGATCACATAGGTTCGCACGAACGGGAATTCGACGAGCAGGAAGACGGGACCATGGATTTTACCCTCACGCCCGAGATCGAAGACATACGGGTTCGCACCCGCGCCTTTGTTGATCAGCACGTGCTGCCGCTTGAAGCGGATCCCGCCAACTATGATGCGCACGAGAATATCAGGCTCGATGTGCTGGCGCCGATCCAGGCAAAGGCTAAAGCAGCGGGTCTGTGGGCGCCGCAAACGCCCAAGGATTACGGCGGCATGGGGCTTCCGGTTGTCGCCTGGGCCGCGATGTATGAAGAGGCGAACCGTTCGATTTTCGGTCCGCTTGCATTCAATTGCTGTGCGCCCGACGACGGCAACATGAACTTGTTATCAAAGGTCGGAACGCCCGCGCAGAAGGAGCGATGGCTTAAGCCGATCGTCGAGGGAAAAGTCCGCTCGTCGTTTGCGATGACCGAGCCGCATCCCGGAGGCGGTTCTGATCCCAGCATGATCAGGACACGCGCCGAACGCAAAGGCGACCGCTGGGTGATCAGCGGCCATAAGTGGTTCATCACGGGTGCAGGCGAGGCGCAGCATTTTATTTTGGTGGCGCGTACCTCGGATGATCCGCGTCGCGGCCTGACGGCTTTCCTCTTTCATCGGGATCAGCCGGGCTGGCGCATCATGCGGCGCATTCCGATCATGGGGCCGGAAGAGCATGGCGGTCATTGCGAGCTTGAATTCGACGGGCTTGAAGTCACGGACGAAAACGTTCTGCTGGGCGTGGGCGACGGGCTGAAGATCACCCAAATTCGGCTGGGCCCCGCGCGCCTGACGCATTGCATGCGCTGGCTTGGTCTCTCCAAGCGATGCATGGAGATCGCGCAGGACTATGTGTCACGCCGGGAGGGATTTGGCATCAAGCTCGCCGATCGCGAGAGCGTCCAAATCAAACTCGGCGAGGTCGCCCATCAAATTCAGATCGGGCGGCTTCTGGTGATGCATGCCGCATGGACGCTCGATCAGGGCGATCGTGCGCGCAAAGAAGTGTCGATGGCGAAGCTGCACGTGGCCGACACATTGCATCAAGCGTGCGATGTCGCAATCCAACTCAATGGCGCGCGCGGTTATTCCAAAGACACTGTGCTGGAATGGATCTATCGCTATGCGCGATCGGCGCGCCTCGTCGACGGTGCATCAGAGGTGCACAAAATGGTGCTCGGCCGTTTCATGCGCGAGGAGGGGGGCGATTTTTGGAGTTGGGGTGCCGGCAACAAATTCTAACCGTCTGCCGCGTCCAGGCGTTAAAGAGCAAATATGCTGCACTGCAAACAATTCGCGAAATAGTTCCATCAAACGTCTGGCTTTCTCGCAATTTTGTTTCAGGGAATAGGACACAATTCGAAATTGACCCTCAACGCATGAAGTGTCAGCATCATTGACACTTCATGAACTGCTCGTTCGCTCATAAGCGAATTGCGCGCGGAGAATGCGCGATGGTGTTGCGGGACGTAACGCTCGACGACAAATACGACCTCGGCCAAGGTCAGGTGTTCGTCACCGGTTATCAAGCTCTGATTCGCCTCTGCCTGATGCAGCAGGCGCGCGACCGGCAAGCTGGGCTCAATACAGCGGGGTTTGTCACCGGTTATCGCGGCTCGCCGTTGAGCGGGCTTGATCAGCAATTTCTCCGGGCCCAGCGCTCGCTTGATAGCGCCAATATCCGTTTTCAGGCGGGCCTCAATGAGGATCTCGCGGCAACCGCCATTTGGGGCGCGCAGCAGGCGGAGTTGCGCGGCGAGGGCAAATTCGACGGCGTATTTTCCATTTGGTACGGCAAGGGCCCCGGCGTTGATCGCACCGGCGATGTGTTCCGACACGCCAATTTGGCCGGAAGCTCAAAGCATGGCGGCGTGCTCGCCCTGATGGGTGATGATCACACGGCTGAATCGTCAACGACTGCCCATCAATCGGAATTTCATTTCGTCGATGTGATGATCCCGATCCTCAATCCGGCCGGGGTTCAAGAGATTCTCGACTATGGCCTTTACGGTTGGGCGATGTCGCGCTTCTGCGGAAGCTGGGCGGCGTTAAAATGCGTGAAGGATACGGTTGAGTCGACGGCCGTGATTGATGGCAGTCTCGATCGCGTGAAGATCGTGATCCCTGACGATTTCGTCATGCCGGACGGCGGGCTCAATATCCGCCTGGAGGATACAATCCTCGGCCAGGAAGCGCGTCTGCATGACTTCAAGCGCGACGCGATGCTGGCCTTCCTGCGAGCGAACAAGCTCAACAAAATCATCACGTCGGGCGGTCGCAACCCGAAGCTCGGTGTCATCACCGTTGGCAAGTCCTATCTCGACGTGCGCCAGGCACTTGATGAATTGGGTCTTGATGAGGTCCGGTGCAACGAGCTTGGCCTGCGTTTGTTCAAGGTCGGGTGTCCCTGGCCGTTGCCGCGCCAGGACCTGATCGAATTTTCGCAAGGGCTCGATCTCGTCATCGTCGTCGAAGAAAAGCGCTCGCTGGTCGAAGTGCAACTGCGCGAAGAACTCTATGGAACGGCAAACCAGCCGGTTTGCGTCGGCAAGAAGGATGAGCAGGGCAACTGGCTGTTCCCGGTCAAAGGCGCGCTCGATCCCAACGATATTGCGATTGCGATTGGCGATCGGCTGCTCAAATTCGGTCACAACGAAGAGGTCGCGGCGCGGCTTGCGCGGCTGAAAGACGTTCAACGCCGGCTTGCCGCGACGTCGGACGTTGCAACACGTACGCCGTATTTCTGCTCGGGCTGTCCCCACAATACATCGACCGTCGTGCCTGAAGGCATGCGTGCCTATGCCGGCATCGGCTGCCATTATATGGCGCAGTGGATGGACCGCTCGACGCTTGGCTACACCCAAATGGGCGGCGAGGGAGCGAACTGGATCGGCGAAGCGCCGTTCTCCAATCGCAACCATGTATTTCAAAATCTGGGCGACGGCACTTATAACCACTCAGGCTATCTCGCCATCCGTGCTGCCGCCGCCTCCGGCATCAACATCACCTATAAGATCCTGTTCAACGATGCGGTTGCCATGACCGGCGGCCAGAGAAATGACGGCGGTCTCACGGTTTCCCAGATCGCGCGGCAGGTTGCCGCCGAAGGCGCCAAGCGCATTGCCGTCGTTACCGATGAGCCGTGGAAATACGCATCAAACGAAGATTGGCCGCGCGGAATTACGATTGACCATCGCGACGATCTGATCCGTGTGCAGAAGGAGCTTGCGGAGGTTCCCGGCCTTACCGTGCTGATCTACGATCAAACCTGCGCGTCGGAAAAACGTCGGCGGCGCAAGCGCGGTCTTTTCCCCGATCCCGACAAGCGCGTGATCATCAACGAATTGGTGTGCGAGGGCTGCGGAGATTGCGGAGTTCAGTCCAATTGCGTGTCGGTGCAGCCGCTCGAAACCGAATTCGGCCGCAAGCGCACGATCGATCAGTCGAGCTGCAACAAGGATTTCAGCTGCGTTAAAGGGTTCTGCCCTTCATTCGTCACGGTGCATGGCGCAAAGCTCAAGAAGGGCAAGGGCGTCATCGATGAGCACACGCTACCTGTGCTCCCCGAGCCTGTTCAGCCGGCGATTTCGCAGCCTTATGGGATCATGGTGACGGGGATCGGCGGCACCGGCATCGTAACTATCGGCGGCATTCTCGGCATGGCCGCCCATCTTGAGAACAAAGCCTGCGGCATCATCGATATGGCCGGCCTCGCGCAAAAAGGCGGTGCCGTTTACAGCCATATCCGCATTGCCAACCGTTCCGATGATATTCATGCGATCCGCATGGCTGCGGCCGGCACCGATCTTGTGCTTGGCGGCGATATGGTTGTTGTCGGAACGAGCAGCGTGCTCGCGGGAATAAAGCCCGGCAAGACGCAAATGATCGTCAACACGGCGGAAGTGCTGCCGGGCACGTTCACGCGCAATGCCGATTTCTCATTGCCCTCGGAGAGAATCAAGCGGGCGATTGTCTCCGCGGCCGGACGCGACCACGTGCATTTCGTGGATGCGAAACGGCTTGCAACCGCGCTGCTTGGCAACTCGCTCGGCGCTAATATTTTCATTGTGGGATAT
>DATAIA010000297.1:0-5011 GCA_036262895.1 Xanthobacteraceae bacterium | reverse complement strand
TGTTGCGGCACACTCTCGTACGAACGTCGAAATCAAAGGGACACTAGCAATTTAAGCTATCCAGTGTGGTTTTGGATTTGACGTTCCTATTCGAACTCGCTGCTGGTGGGGTAGGAACGTCAAATCCAACCACACTAGTGTCGCCGCCCTAGCCCTTTACCTCAAGACGCGATCGATTACTTCGATTTATATTGCTCGTTTAGTGTCTTGAGATAGTCGCTCGCGGGGATGTTCCACTTCTTTTCGAGTGCGATCAACTGCCCACTGCGATGCCAGTCTTCGATCGCTTTTTTGACGAACTGACCCCAAGGGCCGTCACGTTCTTCCAGGCGAACTGCGGCGCCCCACGGCTCAACCATGATTGTTGGAAGAGGCATTTCGAATCCACCCCATTTAGCGTCGGTCAGACGCTCAAAAAAAGCAGTATCGTCATAGAGCCAGCCGATGCAATTGCCTTGCGCGAGTGCAGTCTCGGCTTCTGTCGCACCCTTGAAGGCAATAATCTCCGCACCATACTTCTCCGTGATTGGCTTGATATACCAGGAGCCCTGAATTGCGCAGATCTTTTGATCCTTAAGCTGTTCCCACTTTTTCAGGCTGGCTTTTTTATTGGCGAACACATTCACACCCGAGCCGTAATAGCTCGGCTCAATGATGCCGACAGCCTGCCGCCGCTCCGGCGTGATGTTCATTGTCGCCAACATCAGGTCGATCTTGCCCTGCTGCAGAAACTGCATGCGGTTTGAAGATACGACCGGCTCGAATTCCACTTTAACGCCGAGTTTTTGGGCGATGTCCCTTGCGAGATCTGGCTCAAGGCCGACGATATTGCCGCTGGGGTCACGGAATCCGAAGGGCTTGTAATCGGCCTTGGTTCCGACAACGAGCACGCCGCGTTGTTTGATTTTGTCCAGCGTTTGAGCCGACGTGCTATCGGCGACGGCAACGCTGGCGAGAAATGCTGCGGTACCCACAACAAAAAGCTGCTTAAACATCAAAAGGATCCCCTTTTTGGAATCTTGAGGGGGCCGACACTAACGCACTGCACGGATATTTAAAATGCCCCAGGACGTCAAAAAAAAGCTGGGAAAATCAAGGTTAAATAGGCCTAAACGATTGCTTGGGAATGAACTGAAACAGACGAGTTAGGGCGTTTTCGGTAAGGCCTCAAAGCCCCGATTGCCAACGCCGCATTCCAGCGGAAGCAAATTCAGATCGATGCCTGCGGCAATCGCCGCATTTTGCAAGGCAACCGGCAAAGGCGGCCGCCAAGCGGAATCGGGAGCGCGTGATACATCACGATCCTCATAGAAATTATCGAATGTGATATTGACGTTCTCCCAGGCTCCGTGAAATTCGGGTGGCAGGAATTTTTTGACCACGAAAAGCGTCGGGCGCCGATCGCCGAACGCCGAGGTCTGGATCAGGATTCCGTCCGGGACGTTCACGCCTCGCTCGCGTAATGACTCCGGCTGTAGCAGAACTCTCGCTATGAAGCTTGGGCGATCTTCCCGCGGCAGGCTCATCAACTCCGCGTAGATCGCGCTGAATGCCGGAGTTGTGACGAACGCAATCAATTCGTCATAGGTCTGGCGCATCGCCGCAGAAAGCTCATCGCGCCCGAAGTTCAGTCCTGGATAATGTTGTGGCGACATTTTAATTACAGATAAAGGCCAGCGCCGCCGCACGCAGTGCCGTGTCCGATGCCAAACGGACCGGTGACGATTGCGCCGCCACATTGGCAAGTCCCTATTCGCGTGATCGGTGAGCTCAAGCCCGCATTCGCGCTTTGCGCAACAAGGGCCTGATAAATGTCGGGATATTGAGTGTGCAGGCTGTCAAGCAGACCTGGCTGAACTTTGTTGAGCTCGTTTATCAGATTAAGACCTCCCTGAGGAGGATCTCCAAGCTCGACATCAATTGAATCTGGAAATCCGGTTTCAAAGTACCGGCTTGAAATGCGCATATCCGGTGGAAGGGGGACGCCGAGCTTGCGCAGTGCGTCCGGCGACAACCGCCGAGAGGCTTCTTCAAGCCGGTGTTCCTCAGGAGCGGAGCGCACTGCAAGCATAGCTTCGACATAGGCTGGGGCTGTAAGCGCTTCAATCAGGTCGTCAGTCGTTTTCCGAAGAACTGCCCGATCAAGAATTTCTGTAGAAGCAATTTCCGTGGGAGCAGGTGTCGGACCGGAATCCGAAGCCATGATGAACTTCCTTCCAGTTGCCCCCAGCAACATCTAAACAGCAGATGTTTTTCGTAAGTTCCCCTACGTTTGAGATTATTGATTAAGTCAGAATGCGGACGAACAGGTATTTGATCCCTGCACTTAAATGTTAGCGCCTCGAAACATTGTTTTGATTGTTGGGTTGCGGACTTTGCATCTGAAACCAATTGTTTTGATAATCCGGTTGGGAAGCCTGGGAAGAATTTGTTTGAGTGGGTTCGTACCAATTATTCTGGAAGCTAGGTAGTGGTGGCTGATACTGGGACTGATAATTCGGGTTCCAATCCAGGCCGAAAGGGGCTGGCGCTGCGGGCGGAGGTGGTTTGCGCGGTTGGTTGCGGGGTTTTGCGACGCGCGGCCTGGGCAACGGCGGGTTTATGATTGGCGTTGCATCGCCAGCGTTTTCAGAATTTGCGGGTTCCTGTGGGATGCCCGATGGCGAAGATGACGGAATACTGCCTGTCGTGGTCGGGTCATCGGTCGGCACAGTGCCCACAGTGAGCGTGGCAGTGGTTTCCGAGCTGTTCGCCTCCGGGAATGATGTGGCCGCTTCTCCGCTGCTTCCCCAGGTGGAGGAAGGGACAGTTTGCAGTGGCGCGCCTGACCGGCCGCCTGCTCCAAGATCCCGCCGTTCGGAGTTGCCAAAGCCGACCTGGTTCGAAAACGAGTTACTCTGAAGAGAGGGGCCTGTTGCCGTCCTATAGGTGGTTTGAAAAGTGACAAGAAAGCTGAAACCGACTGCAACGATCAGAACCGAAATAAAAAAAGAGCCCATTGCGAAAGCAAGTGCATTGGCCCATCGGTTTATGGGTTGTGCCTCGTGAAACGCCACCACAGTCCTCCTCGCCGAACCGTCGCCGCACGCTCACGCTCAACGCAACCATCAGTCCACCGCACGAACCGATTACTTTTCGCAGACAATAAGTTCACTCCACGCGACCACGAAGATGATCGCGGTAAAGTACTTCTCCCACTTCGAATCACAGTGATGAAGAACATTGGCATAACCGCATTTGAAAACAAACGGACATAGGGGCGCGATCACGATCACCGCATTTGAATTTTAAGGAGTGTGGCATCTGCCCCACACATGCCGGCGAAAAACTGCGTGAGTGGATAGCCTGAGATCCGAAAGCCGATCGCATCGCCTTACATTCCGCTGGCCTTGCATTCCGCGCTCGGCGGAAAGCTCATCCCGCATGCCAGATCGTGCGCCGGCTGATCGATAAAGGGCGCACCTGGGTCAAGCTCTCAGGCGCGCCGGCCAGAGCACGAAGCAGGGCCGCCTCCCGTTCCGAAATGGACCGGCTGCTCAGGCCCCGCCGCGGCTCCGGAACGGATGGTCCTGACGGGCGGGCGATCGGCCGCCCGAGGACAAAACCAACGGGATAGACATTATCACCTGGTCTGCCAGACTGAAATGCAGGCAATACGGAGGTTCGGAGCCGAATTCCTTGTCCAAAATCCCGAGATTCTGTACGGATTTCGCAGATCGGCGGATCGCTGTCTGGTCGATCAGGGCGGTGCTTCAATTTCGATTTCGTTGATTTACAATAACTCCACAACAACCCCATCCAGCCTGGGTATGCCTTCTGATCCGCATGCCGGGCTCACCCGAGAGGACGCGTCGATGTATCCGGAAGTGTTGCTCCATATTGATGGCAAATGGACCAAAGGGGCGCGCAGCGCCGGCGAGCCGGTGCTTAATCCAGCTACGGGCGATGCAATCGGCACCGTTGCCCACGCGGACACCGCGGATTTGGACCGCGCGCTTGCCGCGGCGGAAAAAGGCTTCGCCGAATGGCGGAAGGTCTCTCCATTCGATCGCTATAAGTTGATGCGCAAGGCCGCCGATATCCTGCGCAGCCGCGCCGATGACATCGGCAAGATCATGACGATGGAGCAAGGCAAGCCTCTGGTCGAAGCCAAAATGGAGACACTGTTTGGCGGCGACATTATCGATTGGTTTGCCGAAGAAGCACGCCGCACTTACGGAAGGATCGTCCCGCCCCGCGCGGATGGAGTGATGCAACTGGTCGTCAAGGAACCGGTTGGGCCGGTTGCAGCGTTCACGCCCTGGAACTTCCCAATCAATCAGGCGGTCCGCAAGATCTCCGCTGCATTGGCAGCGGGATGTTCGGTCATCATCAAGGGGCCTGAAGAAACGCCCGCAAGCTGCGCCGCCTTGGTGCAGACCTATCTCGATGCGGGGCTCCCCGCGGGCGTCCTCAACCTGGTTTACGGTGTACCCGCGACGATCTCCGAATATCTGATCCCGCATCCGGTCATCCGGAAAATCTCATTCACGGGATCAACCCCGGTCGGCAAGCATTTGGCAATGCTCGCGGGCAAGCACATGAAGCGAGTTACGATGGAGCTTGGGGGCCATGCGCCAGCCATCGTCTTCGACGATGCCGATGTCGACCTTGCCGCCAAGATATTGTCGGCCAACAAATTCCGAAATGCCGGCCAGGTGTGCGTCTCCCCGACGCGGTTCCTGGTCCATGAGAAGGTCTATGGCAATTTCGTTGAAAAGTTCACCTCTGCGGCCAAAGCGCTGAAGGTTGGCGATGGACTCGACAAGGAAACGCGTATGGGGCCGCTTGCGAATGCGCGCCGCGTTGAAGCAATGGAAGCGTTCGTTTCCGATGCAGTAGGAAAAGGCGCCAAGATCGAGACCGGAGGAAAGCGCATCGGCAACAAAGGTTTCTTCTTCGAGCCGACTGTTCTCACGAACGTTCCCAAAGACGCGCGCATCATGAACGAGGAGCCGTTCGGTCCTGTCGC
>DATAIA010000296.1:0-4205 GCA_036262895.1 Xanthobacteraceae bacterium | reverse complement strand
CTCGCTGGCCGTGTTGCCATCCCAACTGAAAGCCAAAACCCCGACCGTGTCGGCGAACTTCGGCGATATATTATGGACGAGATGAAGCCTGCGCTTGAGGCGCTTGGCTTCTCGTGTCGTCTCCTGACTCATCAGCACGCGTCGGGGCCATTCCTTTATGCTGAGCGGATTGAGGATTCCGCGCAGCCGACCGTGCTCGGCTATGGCCACGGCGATGTCATCAGAGGTCTTGATGCCGGATGGAAATCTGGACTGAGCCCGTGGCAGCTTGTCGAAACACAAGGATGCTATTACGGCCGCGGCGTTGCCGACAACAAGGGACAGCATACGATCAATATCGCAGCGCTTGGCGCGGTGCTCTCGACGCGCGGTCGACTTGGCTTCAATGCCAAATGGCTGATTGAAATGGGTGAGGAGACCGGTTCTCGCGGCTTACGAGAGATCTGCGCTGAGAATAAAAGCCTGTTTGCTGCCGACGTATTGATCGGCTCCGACGGCCCCCGACTGGCGACCGAGCGCCCAACCATCTATCTCGGGACCCGTGGAGCGTTTTCGATCGATCTTTGGATTGACGCGCGGGAAGGCGGTCATCACTCCGGCAATTGGGGTGGTTTGCTCTCAAGTCCCTCAATCCAACTGGTGCACGCGCTTTCCACCATCGTTGGCCCGACCGGGCAAATTCGCATTCCTGAATGGGTGCCCGCAGGCATCTCTGGCTCGGTGAAACGCGCGCTTGCGGATTGTGAGGTCAAATCCGGTCCGGGTGATCCGGTTATCGATCCGACTTGGGGAGAGCCGGGGCTTTCTCTTGCGGAAAAAGTATATGGCTGGTGTGCGTTCGAAATCCTGGCGATGACGGCTGGAAACCCGGAAAACCCCGTCAACGCCATTCCGCCACGGGCATGGGCGCGCGGTCAGCTACGCTTTGTGGTCGATATCGATCCGAATGAAATTCTGCCCGCATTGCGGCGTCATCTCGATGCCCATGGATTTTCAATGGTGCAGATTGCCAAAGGTCGCGATGAAATATTCCATGCGACGCGACTGGATCCGGAACACCCCTGGGTGCAGTGGTCGGCTGCTTCGATCACCAAAACACTCGGACAACGTCCCGCAGTGCTGCCAAATATCGGCGGCTCGTTGCCGAACGACATCTTCGCTGATGTGCTCGGGCTTCCAACCGTGTGGATCCCGCATTCCTATCCAGGGTGTTCGCAACATGCTCCAAACGAGCATTTGCCGCTCGCTATCGCGAGAGAAGGCCTGCAATTAATGGCCGGACTCTATTGGGATCTTGGCGAGGCGGGTACGCCGGCGCGAGTGTAGAGCGGCGCGTCAAATTTTCCGGTTCTGTGCATCCCAGTGTCGTTCGAGATTTGCGATCAACGCCGGGCTGAAGTGGCAATAGGCCTGCTCGCGGGCATAGGCTGCAAGATAACTCAAAAATGTTTCAATTGGCTCCTGTGTTACGCGAAACTGGCGCCGATTGGAAACGGCGCTCACCACGCCCGCGCTTGTCAGTCCCTCAATGACGCCGGCAAGAGCTTTGTCCATCTCGGCGGGCGGGGCGATTTCGTCACAGATCAATCGTCCTTCCGGGCTGTCGCATTCGAGCCTGCGCCCGTACATGATGGCCTGACGCGCAATGCGGTCACCGGTAAAGCGCGGCAGCCGCATGTTGGCCGCGCCTGGAATAATGCCTTCCTTCCGCGCTGGTAATGTCATGTAAGCGTCGGATGCGGCCAATATGTAGTCCATAACGAGAAGGTGTTGGCAGCCGCCACCGATGGCAAAGGCATCGACGGCTGCAATCCATGGCTTTTCTGTCGTTGCGCCAACCGTTTCATCGGGCGGCAGATCGGGCCGCGCCAGACCGCGCATGATTTTATTTTCGAAACCAAGCAAATGCTTGATGTAGAACAAATACGAAATCTGTCCCTGATAGAGATAGGTTAGATTGATGCCGGCAGAGAACAGACGCCGGCCCGCGTATTTTGGATGTTCGACATAGCCGCCGCGCAATACCGCAACACTGGTGTGCGGATCGAGGATCGCCACTTCAACCGCGATTTCCAAGGGATCGAGCGTCGTATCATCCATGGCGTTGAGAAAGCGTGGGTGCCGCATCTCGACGATCGTCGCCCTGCCCGAGCGCGTGACGGCAGCCGTGCCGAGATCGAGTGAGCCGTGCCTTTCAAAATGCGACAGATGTTCGCGCGTCTCCGGCCGCGGCAGCATCATCGCATGACAAAGATGGCGCCCAAACGAAGGATGGCCCAGCACGTGCGATAAGAAGATGCCTTGGTCAACTTCGATCCCGTCCTTGTCTTTTAGAAACTGCGTACTTTCGTGCTGCACGGCGTTTGCCGTTGGAACGAGGCCGGGAACGATATCTGCCGCCCGATAAACCAGTTCTTCTGCTCTGACAAAGCGGGATTGGTCGTTTGTCAGTTTTCGATAAACGGCGTCGATGTGCTTTCTGAGAAAGCGCTCGCGGGCATCACGCTCTTCACGTAGCAGCACTGTCACCGCGGCGCGTTGATCTTCGTTTCGCTCCGGCTTGGTAGGCAGTGCAGCACGCAATTTTGCACTAATATCCCAGAATATCGAAAACACCGCGCAGTCGCGGGCAAACTCGCCCGTTACAGAGGGGTAAACGCGACCCCAGCTTTGGGCCGTATCGGTTGCAATGCCGGCGCGACGAAGCAGATCAACATCCTGCTCGGTAGGTGCAATTTGATTGCGGTCTTGCATCATTGTCATTTCTAAGTTGGCGTTAGTTTGTGTTTCTAAGGTCGATCACGCGCCGCGCCTTGCCTGCGGAGCGTTCGATTTTTCCGGGATCGGCAACCACCACTTCGACGCCGACGCCTATCGTATTGCGGATGTGAGACACAAGTAATGCCGCCTGAGCCGCGCGCGATGCTTCATCTGCGCTTTCAGGGCGTGCTTCGACGAGTAGCCGCATGACATCAAGGCGCTGTTCGCGCCGTAACTCGATCTGATAATGGGGCGCCAGTCCATCGCATCGCAATAACTGTTCTTCGATCTGGCTCGGAAACACATTGACGCCGCGGACGATCATCATATCATCCGACCGGCCCGTGACCTTTTCCATGCGACGCATCGAGCGCGCCGTGCCTGGCAAAAGTCGCGTCAGATCACGTGTGCGATAGCGGATCACCGGCATGCCCTGTTTGCTCAGTGAGGTGAAGACCAGTTCGCCGCGCTCGCCATCCGGCAGTACGGCACCGGTCGTCGGATCGATGATCTCGGGATAGAAATGATCCTCCCAGATATGCAACCCGTCTTTGGTCTCCGCGCATTCTGCGGCAACGCCGGGGCCGATGACTTCCGACAAGCCGTAGAGATCGATCGCATCCATGTCGAAGGCATCTTCGATTTCTGCCCGCATGGAATTGGTCCATGGCTCCGCTCCAAAGATCCCGATCTTGAGCGATGATTTCGCGGGGTCGATGCCCTTAGCTTTGAACTCGTCGAGGATCGCCAGCATGTAGGACGGCGTCACCATGATGATATCGGGCTTGAAGTCCGTGATGAGCTGCACCTGACGCTCGGTCATGCCGCCTGATACCGGAATTACTGTGCAGCCAAGCCGCTCGGCGCCGTAATGGGCCCCGAGCCCGCCCGTGAACAAACCATAGCCGTAAGATACGTGGACGATCATTCCGGGCCGGCCTCCCGCGGCACGGATCGAGCGTGCCATCAGATTTGACCAGGTATCGATGTCGGCTTGGGTGTATCCGACGACTGTTGGCTTACCCGTCGTTCCGGATGAGGCGTGAATACGAACAATCTGCTCACGCGGCACGGCGAACATACCGAATGGATAATTGTCGCGCAGGTCTTGTTTGCCGGTGAAGGGAAATCGTCCGAGATCCTCAAGCCGATTGAAATCGCTTGGCTTGACACGCGCCTGATCGCATTTGGCGCGATAGGCCGCGACATGATCGTAAGCATGCTGCAGCGACCATTTGAGGCGTTTGATTTGTAGCGCTTCAATTTCGTCGCGCGAGGCGGTTTCGATTACTTCAAGACCAGACGCAATGGACATTTCAGGATTCCACGCTTGCGATTAAAACGGCGTCTATTCCCGTCGCCCTGTAAACACCGGCGGACGCTTTTCCAGAAAGGCGCGGACGCCTTCCACATAATCAGGCGTGCCGTTGGCCTCACGCTGAAAG
>DATAIA010000295.1:0-2733 GCA_036262895.1 Xanthobacteraceae bacterium | reverse complement strand
TCTGCCGATCGGCTTAAAGTTTGTGCCGCCGATGTTCGGTATTTCAATCCTTCCGGCCACTGCCGAGCATTTGACGTTTATGATTGTAGGAGCTCTCATCATCACTTTTTTGATCGCTGAACCACATGGATTGGCGCGGCTCTGGCAAATTGGAAAACAAAAACTTCTGGTGTGGCCGTTTCCTTATTGATGAAGTCAAACAAACCGAGAGGGAGAAACTCATGCGAGTAAAATGTCTAGCCCTGGGAGCGGCGTTCGCGGCCACCATCGGCGCGTCTGCCCTGGTTCCGAATGCCGAAGCGGCGGATGCGATCTACGTTCCGCTGTTTACCTATAGAACGGGGCCGTTTGCAGGATCGGGAACGCCGATTGCCAACGGGCTTGCCGATTATCTCAATATGCTGAATGAGCGCGATGGCGGGATCGGCGGCGTCAAGCTGGTCGTCGAAGAATGCGAGACCGGCTACGACACGAAGAAGGGTCTTGAGTGCTACGAGGCCATCAAAGGCAAAAGCCCGGTCATGACCAACCCGTATTCGACCGGCGTTACGCTGCAACTCATTCCTAAAGCCGCGGTCGATAAAATTCCGATCCTCTCCATGGCCTACGGATTGTCGGCCTCCGCCGACGGCACCACCTTCCCCTGGGTTTTCAATCCGCCGATGACCTACTGGGATGGCGCGTCAATTTTCATCAAACATGCAGCGCAAGTGGAGGGCGGTCTCGACAAGCTCAAAGGCAAAAAGATCGGTCTCGTTCATCTCGATGCGCCTTATGGCAAGGAGCCGATTCCGCTGCTTGAGCAACTGGCGAAAGACTATGGCTTTGAACTCAAGCTCTATCCGGTTCCGGCCTCCGAAATGCAAAATCAATCTTCGTTGTGGCTCAATGTGCGCCGCGATCGCCCTGACTGGATCTATCTGCAAGGTTTCGGCGCGATGAATCCGACAGCCGTCAAGGAAGCGGCCAAGATCAGTTATCCGATGAACCGGTTGGTCGGCAATTGGTGGGCCGGCAACGAGGACGATGCGCGTCCTGCCGGCGCTGATGCGAAGGGCTACACCTCGCTCGACATGCAGGCGGTTGGCCAGAACTTCCCGGTGATCCAGGATATTCTCAAATATGTGGTCGACAAGGGAAAGAGCCAGCTTACGGCCAAGGACCGCGATCGCGTCGGTGAGAATTTCTATAATCGCGGCGTATTCAATTCCATGATCATCGCCGAAGGGATTCGCAACGCGCAGAAGATTACCGGCAAAAAGGTGGTGACCGGCGAAGATGTTCGTCGCGGCCTGGAGGCGATCAATATCGACGAGGCCCGGTTGAAGGAACTCGGCATGGCTGGTTTTGCCGCCCCGGTGCGTGTCTCTTGTGCCGATCACAATGGGCATCATCCGGCATACCTTGCCCAATGGGACGGCACCAAGTGGGTCAAAGCATCCGATTGGATTGCGCCGCTCAAGGAAAAAGTCGAGCCGTTGGCTATTGCGGCGGCAAAAGAATATGCCGCATCGAATACCGGGTGGCCGAAGCGGACCGAGCCCTGCGATAAATCTTAAGTGGGTTCGGCTTGAAGGCAGCTTGGCCTGCGCCCGTTTGCTTGAATGGGCGCAGGCCGCACGCTCCCCGAATGGAGGCGCTGATGGTTGTGGCGCACGAGACGAGCGGATCAACGAGCGCCGCGCCGGCGCAGATGATCCTTTCCGTCAACAATATCGAAGTCATCTACGATCATATCATTCTTGTCTTGAAGGGTGTCTCGCTTGATGTTCCGCGTTCGCGCATCGTTGCCTTGCTTGGTGCCAATGGCGCCGGAAAAACCACGACCCTCAAGGCGATTTCCAATTTGCTGCGCTCCGAGCGTGGTGAGGTCACTAAAGGCTCAATCGTTTTCAATGGCGAGGCGGTTCAGGCCCTGACGCCAAACGAACTGGTGAGGCGTGGTTGCGTCCAGGTGATGGAAGGCCGGCATTGCTTCGAGCATCTGACGATTGAGGAAAATCTGCTCACAGGCGCATTCACGCGCCGCGACGGTAATGCCGCGATCCGCCGCGATCTTGAGCTCGTCTATACATTTTTTCCGCGTCTCAAGGAGCGTCGCAGCTCGCAGGCCGGTTATACATCGGGCGGCGAGCAACAAATGTGTGCGATTGGCCGCGCATTGATGTCGCGCCCGAAAATGGTGCTGCTGGACGAGCCGTCCATGGGGCTCGCGCCGCAGATCGTGGAAGAGATATTCGAGATCGTCAAAAGCTTGAACGAGCAAGAGGGCGTTTCATTTCTGCTCGCCGAGCAGAACACCAACCTCGCACTGAAATATGCAAGCTACGGCTATATCCTGGAAAACGGCCGCGTTGTTCTTGACGGCGAAGCGCATCTGTTGCGGGAAAACGAGGACGTCAGGGAATTCTACCTCGGCATTGCCGATGGCAAGCGCAAGTCGTTCCGAGAGGGTAAGCATTACAAACGGCGCAAGCGCTGGCTTGCATAAGACCGATCCCGTCGTATTCACCGATCATGTGTGACTGAATGTCGGATTTCTACGATACGCTTGAAACGCGGGATGACGAGGCGCGCGAAAAAGATCTGTTCGGTCGCCTGCCTGCATTGATCGAACGGGCGATGACGGCGCCCGGATGGGCGCGGCATCTGGCTGGTGTTGATCCGCGAGCTGTTATGTCACGCCGCGCGCTCGGGGTCCTTCCGGTGTTGCGCAAATCCGATTTGCCGGCT
>DATAIA010000294.1:0-1660 GCA_036262895.1 Xanthobacteraceae bacterium | reverse complement strand
ATCGTGCGCCCCCGCTCGGATCAGCGAGCGTACAAGCGCGAGCGGCGGGTCATAGGCCGCCGCGATAAGCGGCGTGCGCGTCTTCTGCGCAAGCTCCTGGAAGCGTTTGACCGAACCGTTGCTTCCCGCGTCGACCTCAACAACCGCAGCTGCCGCGCCGGCGAGGTCGTCCGGGCTGATCCAGTCACTTGCCCCCGTGATACTGAGGCTCAGCGGGAACCCGGCCAGCTTCGCTCCGAGCAACGACGCAGGATCGCCCTCCGCGCTGCTGAGATACAGCTGCACGCCATGGTCCGGCTTCGTCGCCTTCCAGTTCAGGGCCGTCTCATTGGGATTTATGACGCTCAAGATAGCACCTCAATTGGAATACGACCCTGAGGCGTCTTCCGACGTCAAGGTTGCGGACAGGTCGGGCATAGTAATCTGGGCAAACAGCAAGGACGTTATCGGGACGAACTTCAATCCAGTCAGTGTCACCGTCGTCATTGGCGAGATTTGCATCTGACCAGTGGTCGCAAAGCCCAAGCCTGAACCGGAATAACGTACGACGAGGTTCTCGGGTTTAATCGCCGGATCAATCTGCTGCATCCGGGCAAGCAAGACGTCGTTGAAGGTCGTCGAGTCGAATGTCCCCAAGTCAGGGCAGGGCTGAGCCTCGCACGTGCATGTCGCGTTGGTGCATTTGATAGTTCCCAAAGCCGCGACGGGTATCGTACCTCCCGGATTGATCTTCACACCGTTGATGGTTTGGCCGGTGTAATCCGCCGTCTCGAGACCACTCGAAAGCACGTTTGTCACGACCGCGACGCGGGCGCCGACTTGCGTGGCCTTCTCAGCCTGATTGTACTCCCACAGAAAACGGCCGGCATCGATGATTCCGAACAGCAACACGAGGAACAGCGGCAGCACAAGCGCGAACTCGGCCCCGCTTGCCCCCGACGTTGATCGGAAAAGGCTCTTGAGAATTCTTGTCATAAGCCCTGCAGCGCCGCTTTTGACTCCGCATTTAGGCAGAGGTTTGTTGTATTGAAACCGAGCGTCCCCAGGACCGACAGGTATTTTACGCGCGCCGAAACGGTCACAACCGGAATGTCACCGTTAAGGCCGGTGTAGATTCCTGTATTTCCCGTGTTCTCGGTGTCGATGTCGTCCTTGTGGACGCACGTGACGTTCACGGTGATAGTCTGCGTGTCAGCACCGCAGGTCCGATTCCAATAGCTGGCCGGGAGTCGCGCAAAGCCCGATCCAGATACAGCACCTGTCTCGGTCACATTAATGATGTTGTTCGTCGCGTTCGGATCCGCGAACACGGTGGTAGGACAGTCGTAAGCACTCGCTAGCGGCAAACGTGCGGCATAGCGAGCGCCGTCACGCACTGCCTTCTCGACCACATGCTCCGTCATGAAAAAATTGCCCATTTCCGCGGCGCCGAACAGAATGGCGAGCAGAAGCGGCGTAACCAAGGCCATTTCAACCGCTGCGCTGGCGCTTTGATCTCGGACAAACAGCCACTTCATCATCGCACCAGATACGGTTTGTTGCGGGCAAAGAACTGGAAGCCGTTGCTCCCTCCGAACGTCTGCGATGGTCCGACAACCTCGCCGTAAATCTCCTTGTCGTCGGTCCCGGTAGTCGCGCCTGAGACGCCGGTATTTGCGGC
>DATAIA010000293.1:0-5653 GCA_036262895.1 Xanthobacteraceae bacterium | reverse complement strand
AGCTGCTATCAGCCGACCGAGTGGGACATCTATTGGCGGCTTAAGCCCTGCGATTTTGTCATGCGCAAAATCGAAAAGGAGCAGGGTCTTTTCGGCACAGCGGCGATCACCGAGGCGTGGATGCTGGCGCTAACGCGCCATCCGCTAGCCTATCTTCGCCATCGCTCGGCGTTCATGTGGAATTTCCTTGCCGGCGACAATCCCACCATGTGGCTTGCCGACCTCGACCATTGGACTAAGACGGTATTTCCGGATCGCGTCGCTTTTGCCGCGCTGGTCTCCCTGCATAATTTGCTCAAGCCAACGCCGCTGTTCCGCACTGGTTCGTGGTTGTTAGTATGCCTGATCGTGTGCGGGTTCGCGTGGAGACGCCGCTGGACGCCGGAGGGCGCCTTCGCCTTCGGCGTATGCGGATCGGCGGCGGTGTACGTTCTCAGTTTCTTTGCAGTCGGCGTCGCGTCCGATTTTCGCTACGGCTATTGGGCAGTGCTCGCCGGCATCGCCGGTGGCACACTCGCCACGCTGGGCGGCTCTACTCCCAAGGTGTCAGTGAAATCTAGTTGCGACCACCGGAAAGCGTCTTGAACGGGCAGCCGGACTATTGGCTGCCGGTTGGCGCTGCGGAAGCCGTCCATGCCTTGTAATCGGTCTCCGAAACGGTCGGCAACTTTTTCAGAAATGCGACGATCGACCAGATATCGTCGTCTTTGGCGCCCGCCTGCGCGAAGCTTGGCATGCCTGTCATGTTGATGCCGTTCTTCACAACCCAAAACAATTGCGACGGAGACAGGCCATCGACGACTTCCTTTAAATCCGGCGGATCCGGATGGAGCCCTTCCGAGAACTTGGCCCAACTGACGCCCGGCCCGCCGTGGCATGTCGGACAGCCTTGTGCGGCAAACGCTTTGGCCCCGGCTTGCACGCTTGCGGGTTCGTTGATTGAGGCTGGCGGCTGATCTTGCGCGTGGCGATCAATGGATGCCGTGCGTATCCGGGTCAGGCTCCAACTGACGACGCTGGTGTCTTCGGCGGTCCCCGCTACACTGTAAAAGCCACCGAAAAAGAAAACCGCTGCGCCGATTGCGACAATGATTGCCAGTGCGCCAATCACCGCAAGAATACGCATGTTAGCCTCCCGATGTGTTCGTCTGGTTGGAGCCAAGCGCGAAATAGTACATGAAATGGGAAATAAAGCATCGGCGATTGGGTTTCGTAAGTTACGATCTTGTGACGACAGTCGCGCGCAGCGGCGAGGCATTTTGCAAAGGGGATTGATGGGGCGCATGACAGCAGGGCTTGCGAAGCTGAGGCAACGAGATCGCAGCCGGGCAGGCCTGCGCTAGCATGTCGTCGAACGGCGCCATTTTGCTGAACCGTCTCATGCCCCGCCGCGCAAGCTTCCGCCACGGCAAGCAGGTGCTGTGGCTTCTCGCTAGCCTTCATTTGATCGCGCTGAGTATCCTGCTCGCAACCGAGTCCGATTTCGTTGCCAAGGCCGCGTTCCTGCTGGTTTGGATTGTGCTCAACTGCTTCTGGCTTGCATTTGTTCGTCGTCCGGCGGTCGCAGCTCTGATTTCACTCGAACTGGTTATCGCGCTCACGCTGCTCTCGCGTTTCAAGTACGACAAACTCTGGATGACGCTCGATTTTGTCGACGTGATGATCGTCGACCAGGATACGTCGGCATTTCTATTTGCCGCGTTTCCCTCATTGCGGGGATGGATCGCGCTCGCTGCCTTAGGCACGGCCGCACTCCTGATCGTGATTTGGCGGCTCGATCAGTACCGCGTCCGGGTGAGTTCAGCCCTTCTCGGCGGTTCGCCCGCGATGATCGCGCTCATCGTCCTCTCACTGTCATTTCCGACCGAACTTCATGAGGATTTCGTCGGCCAGGATTACGTTTCAAAATTCGCGCGCACTGGCGTGGAGGCGATTCACGAATTTGCGTCACACGGATATCTCGACTCCGATGCGAACGTAGCTGAAAGCCTGAAGACGACCTCGGCGGCCTGCCATCCCTCGCGCCGGCTGCCGCATATCATTTTGTTGCATGATGAATCCAGCTTCGACATCACCGCCGCGCCCGGGATCAAGGTGCCGGCGGGCTATGGCGATCATTTTCGATCGATGGATGGAAGAGCGCGCAAACTTTTGGTTGAGGGTATTGGCGGACCAAGCTGGTTCGCGGAATACAACGTACTTACCGGGCTGTCGGTCCGCTCATATGGCCGTTTCGCCACTTCTGTCACCAGGATCGCCGCCGGCCGGATCGGTCGTGGACTGCCACGTTCCTTGAGCCAATGCGGTTATCGCACCTTCAGCCTGTATCCGTTCTACGGCTCTTTCCTCGGCTCACGTGCTTTCCAAACCAGTGTCGGCGTTGAAGATTATATGGACATGCTTGCGCTCGGCACGCGTGACTTCGAAGCTGACAGCTATTATTTCGATCAAGCTATCAAGATCATCGAACGCGAGCGCGGCAGCGCTCCGCTCTTTCTTTACGTTTACACCGTCGCCAACCATTTCCCGTGGGACAAGCGGCTGCGTCCGGAGCTTACTCCGAACTGGCGTGATCTCGGCAATGGCCCGGATGTAGATGAATACATTCGTCGTCAGGGAATGAGCGCACACGACTACGGGCGCTTGCTGGACCGATTGGCGCAGGAGTTTCCGACCGAGCCGTTCCTGATCGTGCGCTACGGTGATCATCAGCCGCAGTTTGGTCCGCGTATCATCGATCCGTCGCTGAGCCCGCAGGCGCTTGCGCGCCACCTGGAACAGTCGGATCCGCGATACCTGACCACTTACTATGCCATTGATGCGGTGAACTTCACGCCGGTCGATCTATCCTCGGCTCTCGACACGCTGGATGCACCGTATTTGCCTTTGATCATCGAAGAGGCCGCCGGCGTGCCGCTCGATCCGAGCTTTTCGGAACAAAGAAATATCCTCCGGCGCTGCAACGGCCTGTTCTATAGCTGCGCGCATGGTGCGGAGGCCCGGCGCTTCAATCGGCTTCTGATCCAGGCCGGCGCGATCACAGGCTTTTAGGCTCGCTCGGCCGAGCTGATCGAGTGACGTTCCGCCCACGCGCCAAAGCGAGCCTAGTGGAGTGGATTTGACATTCGCTACCCACCTGGCCGCGGGCTCACGAAGCGAATGTCAAATCCGAAACTCCACTAGAAACCTTTATTTGCTAGTGGTCCTTGATTCTAACATTCGCAAAGACGCTCGCTGAAACGGGATGCGAATGTTAGAATCAGACCACTAGCGCCGGGTTATCGTGACGTCCGCGCTGCCGACATTGTTGGAATAGAACACGCCTTCCAGGCCTGGCACCCCAAGCACCGCGTCATTGACGAAAAGAAAGAGTTCGCCGTCGCGGGTTGCACGCAAGACTTCGTCGATTGAATGGTCCTTCGGATCTGGATCGAGAAAACTCTCTTCACCGCCGAGAGCGCCTGTTCGTGCCACCACCCTGAACCACGGTCTGATCAACTCGCGCCGCATTGGGAGGGCGAAAACCATTGCAATCTTCTGCGCAAATGTAGGCGCGTCGAGGCTGCTGAATCCGGCCGGGCTGGTTTCAATGTCGCGGTCATACCAGTGCGGTTCGCGCGATTTGATCGTAATGGTATAGCGGCCGCCATTCTCCAGAAGGATGCCGGTAGCGTGACAGACCGAGGATGCGTCAAATGACAGATTCCTCGTTTCCCCTTTTCTCATTGTGCCGGGACCGGGGCTTTCGGTGCAAACGAATCCGGCATCGTCAAGCACAATATAAGCAAGGTGGTTGACGAGCATCAGGCCTGCATAGACAAAGAAGATGACTGAGACCGCCGGCCCAACCTGAAATTTCCAATGCTTCTTTGTAGCAACGTACGGGCCGCTCGTTCGCAACCGATAGATCCAGTTGTGAGGATCGCCGGCGACGACGAGCCCGGTAACCACCGACTCTTGCCAGATCGCACCCATGTCGCTCTTGATGCGTGTCGCAAGCCACACGCCGAGCGTGGTGAACGCGATGACAATAGCGAGGAGACCGGCAAACATGATCGGGCTCCGCGCATATCCGTTCAGCCAGGGGTTCGCCATGGCTGGCAGGAATGATCCTGCCAATCGGATCAGATCAGAAAGCCAGCGAACCGGGCTCGAGAATTCATCCGAAGCCGGGAGACTTCGCAGGAGCGGGAAGATTAGCAGGGCGACAGTTGCCAAAACCGTTAGAAAATATACGACGCGGCGTAGCCAGACCGTGTTCCAGACCGATTCCTGCGCCTTCTCGCGCGCCTGACGGGACGGCGCAGATTCATAGGGATTGCCGGAGGCTGGAATAATCTGACCGGAATCGGTCGCCACCTCATAGTCCGCAGGAATGCCGAGCGGCGCGGATGGGTGAGCATTGCTTTGAATGCGCTTGAATACGCTCTCGTGGATCTTCGGCATTCGAATGAGTACCGCGTCGCCTGGCTTCTTCGAAAACCTCTCGTTGCACAGCTCCGCCAGTTTACGCGGGCCGTAGCGATAGTAGCCGCCGAACCCACTGCGTGAATCGTAGATCCGCCCATCCTTGTCGCGAGCGGACTTGGTATTGACCATACTGTCGGGGTCAGCATCGGGCGCCGTCTTGAACCGCAGACCGCATTGCCGCGCTTCAGACATGATCCAGTATTGCGGAATATGCGCTAGTGAATCATCGGGATAGCCGCCGCCCACATTGGAATGCATTCCCGAAAACCAAACCTGGCTGATTCTTTCGCTCTGGAGTGGCCGCCGCTGGTCCGTATCTGGCGGGGTCTGCGTACTTTCATCCCATAGCACCGGATGGAACGTCGTCCGCTCATCGTCCAGCGCCAGTGCGTGGCAGGCACGCTGCACCCGAGGATCGAGTACCCGGTTAGGCAATTCGAGCGGCCAGATCCACCTGCTTACCCCGCGGGTCATTTCATCGACCGGAAGACCGTAAGCGGCAACCGTGTCCCAAAGCCCGAGAAAGCGGATGCGGTTGACCGTCCTGTTATTGCCGGCGGCGGTCGGAGGTGGCGTTGTGTAGTTGCTGTTGAATATCTCCCACCAGACGGTGTGATACTTGCGGCTGTGATAATCCTTGTACGCGGCTCTCGCCAGCCGATCCAAGTCGATCTCATTGTCGGCCTGGACGAGGCCTTGATCAAGAATGAGGCCTACCACCACTCGAATGGTGAAAGCGCCGCGGCTAAATCCGAACCCAAATATCTCGTCTTCGTCACTCCGGTAATTCCGGCAGACGAATTTGTAGATATCGATGACATTCCGTTTCAGGCCGTAGCCAAAAGCGCCCCCAAGGATCGCGAGGGGTTTGAAGCTCGAAGTGCCCACACCATCATCGTAGAAGGCCACCTGATCAGAGCCGGACAAATCGATCGCATCAAATGTTCGCCACACGTTTGTGCGCCATAACGCGGCTGAGGAGTTTCCTGTGCCGTCAGAAAGCACGACGATTTTCCTGCCCATCGCCTGGTTCTCCCGAGCCGAAATTGCCGCCGCCGGATACGTTGAATTGAATTTATGCGCTTCGCGCGACGTTCAATATGAAATGCCTCACATGAGTAAGTGGGTAGCGGCGAGCACGTGGAGGTTGGCGTTAGGGCGATGGCTTGAGGGCGGGACTCCG
>DATAIA010000292.1:0-2581 GCA_036262895.1 Xanthobacteraceae bacterium | reverse complement strand
ACCTCCTCCAAGCTCAAGGGCTGGAACATCACGCCCAGCCACTTCCTTGGCCAGGACCTCACCGAAGTCTGGATAGACAAATAGCGCCATGTCATAGCGTTCTGCTGGGCGCGCTTGGTGGCTAACCTAAACCTTCTATGGCCCCGGACGCCGACGCGACAAGGTCTGCTGGTCGAGCAATAAAGGGTCGTGCCGAGACAGAATGAGGCAGGGTTGATGAAACGATTTCTGCTGCCATACGCTGCTGCTGTGCTGGCCATCTTGGTGGCCGCCACTGCAGCAAACGCGCAAAAGAGGGGCGGCGTGCTCCGAGTATTTCAGTATGACAGTCCGGCGAGCATGTCGATCCACGAGGAGGCGCTTAACTCGGCCCAGAACCCGATGATGGCCGTCTTCAATAACCTGGTCCTCTTTAAACAGGACGTGCCGCAGAACCGAATCGACACCATTGTCCCTGATCTGGCGACAAAGTGGTCGTGGAATGCCGACATGACCGAGCTCGCCTTTCAGCTTCGGCGCGGTGTCAGTTGGCACGACGGCAAGCCCTTCACCGCCGCAGACGTCAAGTGCACCTGGGACCTGATCCTGGGCAACGGTACGGAAAAGCTACGTGCCAACCCGCGCAAGGCCTGGTACCGCAATCTGGAATCTGTCAGCACCAAAGGGGACACAGTCACGTTCCATTTGAAGCGACCGCAGCCCGCTTTTATCGCACTCCTTGCATCGGGGTATTCGCCTGTTTACCCGTGCCACGTCTCGCCGCAAGCCATGCGGCAGCATCCCATCGGTACCGGGCCCTTCAAGTTCGTTTCCTACAAGCCAAACGAATCGATCAAGCTGGCGCGCAATCCACAGTACTGGAAACCGGGTCGTCCCTACCTGGACGGCATCGAATGGACAATAATTGCGAACCGCTCGACGGCCATTCTTGCCTTTGTCGCGGGCCAATTCGATCTGACGTTTCCGTTCGGGATCACCGTTCCTCTGATGAAGAACATAAAAGAGCAGGCACCCAATGCGGTGTGTGAGGTAGCGCCGGCAAACCAAAGTACCAACTTGATCGTGAACCGGGATGCGCCTCCATTTGAAAGCCCGGAGGTACGTCGGGCAATGGCCCTTGCTCTCGACCGCAAGAGCTTCATCGATATCCTCGCCGAAGGGCAGGGAGACGTTGGCGGCGCCATGCAGCCACCACCACAGGGTGTCTGGGGCATGCCGAGCGAGATGCTAAGCGAATTGCCTGGCTACGATCCTGACATCGGCAAGAACCGAGCTGCGGCGCGCGAAATTATGGAAAAGGCTGGCTACGGCCCTAACAAACGGCTGGCTGTCAAGGTATCCGTTCGGAATACCCCGCCATTTCGCGATCCCGCCGTCATCCTGATCGATCAGCTCAAAGAGATTTACATCGACGGCGAGCTCGAAGTAATTGAGACCGCCAACTGGTTTCCGAAAGTCTACCGCAAAGACTACAAGGTCGGACTGAACCTAACCGGCGCCGGGGTGGACGATCCCGATGCGCAGTTTTATGAGAATTATGTCTGCGGCTCGGACCGCAACTATACCGGCTATTGCAACTCCGAACTGGACAAGCTGATCGATCGGCAGTCAATGGAGCAAGACAAGGAGAAGCGCCGACACCTGGTCTGGCAGATTGATAAGAGCTTACAGGAGGACGGTGCCCGACCCATCCTTTTCCACAACCGGTTCGCAACCTGCTGGCAACCGCAGCTAAAGGGGCTGACGATCATGGTCAACAGCCTATTCAACGGCTGGCGTATGGAGGACGTTTGGCTGGACAAATAGGTTCGGTTCAGCCCTCGTGTTCGAGAACATAGATTTCGAGAACATAGATTTCGAGAACATAGATGACGTGTAACGGAGTGCTGACATGTAATAGCGCGAAGCGCCATGTGAGACGATCTAGGCCGCACGAAGTCGCTCTCCCGCCGCAGTGGGCGAAACCCGGCAAAAAATCAGCGTCTGTTGCGCTACACGCAACGGCAGGTCGGGCGCTTCGCAAGTGAGTGACCGCTATTGTTCAGGCGGGTTTCGAGATGGAATACGCCGATCGTGGTATGACTGTCAGTGGACATGGAAAGCGGTTCGTTTGGGGAAAGGACGAATGCAGCTCAGCAGTAGCGGGCTTGCGCCCCACAGCGCCCACGCAAAGAGCAGCTTCGGCTCAGAACGGAGCGTTCCAGGGATGTCACTGTAAATTGGAAGGTGAAACATGGTTATATCGGTTATCGGTTCGCGCTCTCGCAGTAACCAGTACCCCATTCCGGATCGGATGAAGGCCTGGGTCCTGGGTGACCCGGAGGAGCTGTCGGTCGTTGAGAAGCCGGTCCCGGAGCCGGGCCCGACCGAGGTTCTCGTGCGCGTCGACGCGATCGCGGTATGCGCGACCGATATCGAGATCATCCGCCATGGTGTGCCAGCGATGATCGATGGCGGGTTGCCGTTCAATCGCGGCTTCACACCCGGCCATGAATATATGGGCACCATCGTGAAGCTCGGCCCGACGGTCGACGAATTTCAGGTCGGCGAACGCGTCACCGTCGAGGTTCACGCCGGCTGC
>DATAIA010000291.1:0-6161 GCA_036262895.1 Xanthobacteraceae bacterium | reverse complement strand
CGCGCATACGGTTCACGGCGGCAAGATTTCGATTGCCCGTGTACTGTCCGGGCAGGTTGGTGATGGAACGAATTTCATTTCCTTGCGGGGGGAGACGGGCCGTGTCTCCGGCGTATTCAAGCTCACCGGAACAAACAACGAAAAACGCGGTCCGGCCGGTCCAGGTGAAACGGTAGGGCTCGGCAAGCTCGATCATGCGAGTACGGCTGATCTCTTGTCGTCGGGCAAGCAGGCCTATGCTGCAACGGCAGAGACAGTTCCCTATGCGCCCGTGCTGGCAATGGCGGTGTCGGCCAAGGAACGCAAGGAAGACGTCAAGCTCGGCCAGGCGCTGCAAAAGCTCGTCGAAGAAGATCCTTCTCTGACGATCGTTCACAACCCGGAGGCTCATGAGGTTGTTATCTGGGGGCAGGGCGAAATGCATCTGCGTGTTGCGATTGAACGCCTGGCGGCCCGGTTCGGCGTTTCCGTTGTGTCACGTCCGCCGACGGTGGGATATCGCGAAAGCATCCGTAAGGGGATCGTGCAGCGGGGCCGCTATAAAAAACAATCGGGAGGGCACGGCCAGTATGGGGACGTCGTTCTGGACATCAAGCCGCTGCCGCGTGGTTCAGGGTTTTCATTTCAAGAGAAAATCACGGGTGGCGTGGTGCCGCGCAATTACATTCCCTCGGTCGAGGAGGGTGTCATCGATGCGTTGAAATCCGGTCCACTCGGCTTTCCCGTTGTCGATATCACGGCGACGTTGATCGACGGTTCCTATCACACGGTCGACTCGTCCGACATGGCGTTCCGCACGGCAGGACGCATTGGAATTATTGAAGCGCTGCCGCAGTGCCAGCCGGTCCTGCTGGAGCCTATTCATTCCGTTGAAATCATGTGTCCATCGGACGCAACGGCAAAGATCAATGCCATTTTGTCCGCGCGCCGAGGTCAGATCCTTGGCTTTGATACGCGCGAAGGCTGGATCGGTTGGGATGTGGTGCGCGCCCTGATGCCGGAATCCGAAATCGGCGATTTGATCGTGGAAGTGCGGTCAGCGACGGCAGGCGTGGGCAGCTTTGTTTTCAAATTTGACCACATGGCGGAATTGACCGGTAAGTCCGCCGAAAGCATTGTTGCGTCCCGGCGCGCTGCCGAATGAAGGCCAGAACGCTGTTTACTTTAAGCAGGGCTTAAACCTTCCAGCGTTCATGCACGCCTGCACTCCCGTTTCCGTGACTTGTATGTGATCGCGCGCCGCTTTACCTACCGATTATCGTTCAGAGGGATCGAACAATGCATATTGTCCGCCGCAAAGGTTGGGAACTGCCCGAAAGCTTGGCGACGTCCGAGCACCTCTTTCTCAATCGTCGCACCCTGATCGGCGCAGGCGCTGCGGCTTTGTTTGTGCCGTCCATGGCCGATGCTCAGCGTGTCAACGATCTGCCCGACCCCAGTCAGGGGCTTTATCCAGCCAAGCGCAATGAAAGATACACGCTTGATCGGCCGGTGACCGACGAGAAGGTCAACGGCTCGTACAATAATTTTTATGAATTCGGCACCTCGAAAAACGTTACGAAGGCGGCGCAAGCGCTCAAGCTTCGGCCCTGGACCATCAAGATTGATGGCTTGGTGGAAAAGGAGCGGGAGATCGGTTTCGACGATCTGATCCGCCAGATGCCGCTTGAGGAACGACTTTACCGTCATCGGTGTGTCGAGGCCTGGTCGATGGCCATCCCTTGGTCCGGATTTGCATTCGCCAAACTGGTTGCGTTCGCAAAACCATTGGGATCAGCCAAGTACGTCCGTATGGAGACGTTTCTCGATCCGGCAACCGCACCTGGCCAGCGGCAGAGCTGGTATCCCTGGCCCTATGTCGAAGGTTTGACGATTGGCGAGGCCACCAACGATTTGTGTTTCCTGGCAACGGGTGCCTATGGCAAGCCACTGCCCAAGCAGCATGGTGCGCCATTGCGCTTGGCCGTTCCGTGGAAATACGGATTCAAATCGATCAAATCGATTGTGCGTATCAGCTTTACCGACCAGCGGCCCAAGGGGATGTGGGAAGCATTGCAGGCGGCGGAGTATGGCTTCTGGGCCAACGTCAATCCGGAGGTCGCACATCCGCGATGGAGCCAGGCATCCGAAGAGTTGATCGGTATCGGCGAGCGCCGTCCGACACTGCCGTTCAACGGCTACGCGGCATATGTTTCGGATCTCTATAAGGGACTTGAGCACGAGCGTTTGTACGCTTGATGCTGTTTGCAAAGGATTTGAGAAATAAAAACGCCGGGCCCGAAAGCCCGGCGTAAAGTATGTCGGCTGGAAAACCGACAGTCACCTTCCAGAGGGGAACAGCTGCTGTTATCCGGAATGCCACCTGGGAGGAAATGCAGGCCGGACGCCAACAGCACGTGTTGACTATGAGGCGCGCAGTGCGTGCACGCAACGCGAGCATCAGCATGTCAGCCATGCGACGCTCGCAGCTCTTTTGCGTTTAATCGATGCGCAGGATTTCCATGCACCGTGTGTTGTGTACGCGTTAAAAGCTCCAGCGCTGCGCCTTTGCAACGAGGAAATCGCGAAACACCTGGATCCGCGCCACGTTTTTCAGCTCTTCGGGATAAACGAAGTAGGCGTCGTACGAAACGGCTTCGAATGTATCGAACAGCTGCACCAGCCCGCCATTCTCCTCGACGAGATAATCCGGCAGCATCGCAATGCCCAACCCGCGTTGGCAGGCACGCAGCAAACCCAAAACGTTGTTGATAACGAAGCGGGGAACACGTGGCCCTTTGCCTTCACGTGCGACATCGGTGAGCCACAACACATTTTGCAGATAGGTCGGTGCATTACCGCCGATCGCCATGATTCTGTGTTTATCCAGATCTTCCGGCGCCAGTGGCGTTCCATGACGCTTGAGATATTCAGGCGATGCATAGGCGTGCCAATGCATCGAGAACAATTTCCGCTGAATGAGATCGGGCTGCACCGGCTGCCGCAATCTGATTGCGACATCAGCTTCGCGCATGGCGAGATCGAGTTCTTCGTCGGTCGTGATCAAGGAGATGCGAATCTCTGGATAAAGATCGAGGAACTCGCCCAGTCGCGGGGTGAGCCAGTTCACGCCGATGCCGACCGTGGTGGTGACGCGCAGTTCGCCGTTTGGCTTTTCTCGGCTGTCGCTCAGCTTGGTTCGCGCAGCCTCGAGCTTCATGAAAACTTCGTGCGCGGTACGAAAAAGCAGATCGCCTTGTTCAGTTAGAATGAGACCTCGCGCATGCCGGTGAAATAGCGGCACATTGAGTTCTTGCTCGAGCGCGCCAACCTGGCGAGACACCGCGGATTGCGAGAGACCAAGCTGTTCGCCAGCATGCGTGAAACTGCCGGCTTCGGCGGCGGCATGAAAGACCTTCAGCTTGTCCCAATCCATAACGCGTCACCCGATTGTGCGTCTCAATGTTTCATTTAACGGCATGTCATTTGGCTGCTTTTATTCAGCTGCTTGGCGACGTTGCTCGCCGGCCGCAAGGAAGCGTTCGGCTTCGAGCGCGGCCATGCAACCTTGTCCCGCAGCCGTAACTGCTTGGCGATAGATGTCGTCGGTCACATCGCCGGCTGCGAAGACGCCTGGCACGGATGTCGCGGTCGAATGAGCGGCGGTTTCGATATAACCGGAGCGTTTCATCTTCACTTGATTGGCGACGAGTTCGCTTGCCGGCGTGTGGCCGATTGCGATGAAAACGCCATCGATATTCTGTTCGCTGACAGAACCGGTTTTCACGTTCTTCAGCTTGATGCCGGTGACTTTCAGCGGATCTTCATGTCCCAGGATTGCTTCCACCACCGAATCCCAGATCACCGTGATTTTCGGATGTTTGAACAGCCGATCCTGCAGGATGCGCTCGGCCCGGAAACTGTCGCGTCGGTGGACCACGGTCACCTTCGAGGCAAAATTGGTGAGGAATAAAGCTTCTTCGACGGCGGTGTTTCCGCCGCCGACCACGACGACTTCTTTCCCGCGATAGAAAAAGCCGTCGCAGGTGGCGCATGCAGAGACGCCATAGCCTTTGAATGTCTGTTCGGAAGGAATGCCGAGCCAGCGCGCCTGCGCGCCTGTTGCAATGATGAGCGCGTCGGCGAGATAGACGTCACCGGAATCCGTATCGAGGCGGAACGGGCGCTGTGCAAGGTCGACTTTCGTCACATGATCTGCCACGAGCCGGGTGCCGACATGCTCCGCTTGCTTTTCCATCTGCTCCATCAGCCACGGCCCCTGAATGACGTCGGCAAAACCGGGATAATTTTCGACATCAGTGGTGATGGTGAGCTGCCCTCCGGGCTGGATGCCCCGGATCAAGATCGGCTCCAGCATGGCGCGCGCAGCGTAAATTCCGGCCGTGTAGCCGGCTGGCCCGGAGCCGATAATGACGACCTTGGCGTGAATGGTCTTGCCCATGGCAGAAAGTCCTCAAGTAGCAATTGAACTGAACTTAGCGGAGCCGTCTCAGCCGGGGGCGGGGGCCGGGTCCAAAGCCGGCCCAATCTAGAGGTTCGATCGAGCTATGCAAGATACGCAACCCACGGGCCGAGACGACTTTCCGGGCAATATGTGGAAAAAAGCCGGCCGGTACTCGCGCAATAATGTTTCGCGTTCCGCTGGCTTCAGCTATTGAAAGGCTGCAATCCCAACAGCGGAGGACCCTCTTGTCCGCTCACCTTGATGCCATAGACTGGAAAATTCTGAAGGAACTTCAGAATGATGGCCGTATAACGAACGTCGAATTGGCGCGCCGGGTCGGGATTTCCGCCCCGCCCTGTCTGCGGCGCGTGCGTACGCTTGAAGAGGCCGGCTACGTCAAAGGCTATCGGGCGCTGCTCGATGAGAAGCTGCTGGGCTACGAGGTCACCGTTTTCGCCATGGTGCACCTGAGCAGTCAGGCCGAGAGCGATTTAGCCGCTTTTGAGGAATTCGTGCGTGCTCAGCCGCTGGTGCGCGAATGTTGGATGCTCTCCGGCGAAATCGATTTCGTTCTCAAATGTGTGGCGCCGGATCTGCGCACGTTCCAATCATTTGTGGCGGAGCTGACGTCAGCACCCAACGTGCGCAATGTCAGGACATCGCTCACGCTGCGTAATTCCAAGGACAATGCGATGGTGCCGATGGAGTTGCGGCAAGGCCGGTAACAGCCCTTACCGCCACTCCACTTTCAGCACTTCGAAAGCCTTTGCGCCGCCGGGGGTTACGACTTCGACGGACGCCCCTTTTTTCTTGCCGACCAGTGCCCGCGCAAGCGGAGACGTGATCGAAATGCGGCCGGCCTTTGCATCGGCTTCGGGCTCGCCGACGATCTGCCAGACCTGCTTCTTCTCGGTGTCTTCGTCGACCAGCGTCACGGTTGCGCCGAATTTGATGGTGTCGCCGGAAAGTTTGGAGACATCGATGATTTCGGCGCGCGCGAGCTTGTCCTCAAGCTCGGCGATGCGACCCTCATTATGAGATTGCTGCTCCTTCGCCGCATGGTATTCGGCGTTCTCCGAAAGATCGCCATGCGAGCGCGCGTCAGAAATCTGCTGAATGATGCGGGGCCGTTCCACCTGCTGGCAGTGCTTCAACTCCTGCTCAAGTGCGGTGTAGCCCGCCGCTGTCATCGGTATCTTTTCCATCGAACCTCGGTCCTCCGACCACATTATGCACGAGCATGATCTTTTCGGAAAAACGGTTTCCAGTGATCCGGATCATGCTCCAACAGAAAAAGGCTCCATCGCGGGCCGAACATCGGCTCGGCGCCACGACTGCGGAATGCCATTTCCGTACTCGTGCCGTCTTTCCCAGGTGCTGGCCCGGTTCTGCCGTCTCAGGCCTGCCTGCTGAAGTAGCTCTGCAGCGCGCGCACTTCGAGATCGCCCCTTCGGCGGGCCTTGATCCCTTCTGCCGCAGCGACGGCTCCGGAAAGAGTGGTGTAGTACGGCACTTTATGCAAGAGGGCTGCGCGCCTTAGTGACTGGCTATCGGCAAGCGCGGTTGCCCCCTCGGTTGTGTTAATGACCAGTTGAACGGCCCCGTTCTTGATGCGATCGACGATATGGGGGCGGCCTTCCAGCACCTTGTTGATCTTCTCGGATTCGACGCCGTTCTGGCTGAGATAGCGCTGGGTTCCACCAGTGGCGATCACCTT
>DATAIA010000290.1:0-4306 GCA_036262895.1 Xanthobacteraceae bacterium | reverse complement strand
GCCATCCGCACCAAACATTTTCAATCTGTTGATTGAAGCGGCCAAACTAACGGAAGGCGTGGGATTTTCCTGGTGTAACGAAACCGCCTTTACTGTCATGGCGGCTCTCGGCACCGAGGACGATCATGCGCAGATCGTGACCCGCGGCTGGTTTCGCATCGAGCCCGGCAAGTGCATCAAGCCCGATGTGCAGGGCCGGCCGCAACGGCTCTATAGTTTTGCGGAAGCCATCGATCTGGAGGGGCGAGTGATCACGCGCTCCAATCGGCCGCTCAATTGGGGCGGCCCCCGCATCATGTGCACACGCAGCGTCAAATTCGAGTTGAACGACCACAACGATTGCACCGGCAGGGGCCTGACCAATACCGGTTTCGCGGTCGTCGACTTCGCCGACCGAAACGGCGTGACCATGCGGTTTCGGGAACCGTAGCCGACCTCGACTCGTCGCCCCGCATTGAATACCAAGCCGGCCGATGACAATAACGGCGGATCATGCTCTAAAACGGCCACATGACGGCCTCATCAGAACAACCATCCCGGACGCGCCATTTCGCAGGCGTCGAAACCTGGGTCTTCGATCTCGACAACACGCTCTATCCTCCCGATCTGAACCTCTGGCAGCAGATCGACGAGCGCATCCGCGACTACATCGCCGAGTTTCTCAAAATCGGGCATGAAGAGGCGTTCCGCGTCCAGAAGGACTATTACCGCCGCTACGGCACCTCAATGCGCGGTTTGATGACCGAGCACGGATTGAAACCCGACGACTTTCTGGACTTCGTCCACGAAATCGATCACTCGCCGCTCGAGCCCAATCCGGCGCTTGGGGCTGCGATCGGCAATCTCAGCGGCCGCAAACTGATCCTGACCAACGGCACCCGCAAGCACGCCCAGGCCGTGATGCAACGCCTGGAGATCGACAATCATTTCGACGGTGTGTTCGATATCATTGCCGCCGACCTGGAGCCGAAGCCGCTAGCGCAGACCTACGATCGGTTCCTACTGACGCATGGCGTTGACCCCACGAAGGCGGCAATGTTTGAGGACCTCGCCCGCAATCTGGAGGTGCCGCACCGGCTCGGCATGACGACGGTTCTGGTTGTTCCCAGCGGCACCAGAGAGGTGTTTCGCGAAGACTGGGAACTTGAGGGCCGCGACGCGCCCCATGTCGATCACGTCACCGACGATCTCGTCGAATTTTTGCAAAAACTGGCGACCCGCTAAAGTTGGCCAGAATTGAACGGTCTTGACATCGCCCCACTATCCACCCGACAACCCGCCGCCAAGCTGCCAAAGTGATATGAGGACCTCGCGCCATGTCGCACACCGATCTTGCCAAAACCATCGATGACGCGTTCGAGGCGCGGGATACGATCAATCCGTCGACCAAAGGCCCGGTCCGTGACGCCGTGGCCGCCGCCCTCGATCTGCTCGACCGCGGTGCGGCCCGGGTGGCCGAGCGCCAGCCGGACGGGGCGTGGCACGTCAATCAATGGCTGAAGAAGGCGGTGCTGCTGTCGTTCCGCCTCAACGATATGAGCGTTATTCCCGGCGGTCCGGGCAAGTCCGGATGGTGGGACAAGGTGCCGACCAAATTCGAGGGCTGGGATGACAGCCGCTTCCGCGAGGCAGGCTTCCGTGCCGTGCCGGGCTCGGTGGTGCGCCACTCCGCCTATATCGCTCCAGGTGTTGTGCTGATGCCGTCGTTCGTCAACCTCGGCGCCCATGTGGGTTCGGGGACGATGATCGACACCTGGGCAACCGTCGGCTCCTGCGCGCAGGTGGGGAAGAACTGCCACATATCCGGGGGCGCTGGGATTGCCGGCGTGCTTGAACCGCTGCAGGCGGGGCCAGTCATTATCGAAGATCATTGCTTCGTCGGGGCGCGCGCCGAAGTCGCCGAAGGGGTGATCGTGCGCGAAGGTTCGGTGCTGTCCATGGGCGTCTATATCGGCGCCTCGACCAAAATCATCGATCGGGAAACCGGCGAGGTGTTTCAGGGTGAAGTGCCGCCCTATTCGGTCGTGGTTTCGGGCACGATGCCGGGCAAGCCGATGAAGAATGGCGCCCCGGGCCCCGGCCTTTATTGTGCGGTTATCGTCAAACGGGCCGACGCGAAAACCCGGGCTAAAACGTCTATCAACGAATTGCTGCGAGATTAATGGAGCGGTATTCGGTCTCCGAGATACTGCCCCTCACGGGTCGAAAGCCGTCTGCAAGGTTAGATTACGGGTGCCAATCGCCATGAGCAGGTCTTTCGACCCCGTTACCATCGCTCGTGAACTCATCCGTTGCCCCTCCGTGACCCCTGATGAGGGGGGCGCGCTTGCCTATATCGAGCACGTGCTGACGGGTGTGGGCTTTACTGTCGAGCGTGTGGTGTTCAAGGAGCCGGGCAGCCCGGACGTTGAAAATCTGTACGCCCGTATTGGAGACCAATCACCGCATCTGGTGTTTGCCGGCCATACCGATGTCGTACCTCCCGGAAATGCGGACGCGTGGAGCTATCAGCCATTCGGCGGGGAAATCGCCGGCGGCATGCTCTACGGCCGCGGTGCGGTGGACATGAAGGGTGCAATTGCTGCGTTTATGGCGGCAACCTGCGACTACATTCAAACGAAGGGCAAGCCCAAAGGGTCGATTTCCTTTCTCATCACCGGCGATGAAGAAGGTGTCGCGGTCAATGGCACGATCAAACTTCTGAAATGGGCTGCAGAGCGCAACATCACGTTCAGCCATTGCCTGCTTGGCGAGCCGACCAATGTCGATACGCTTGGCGATACGATTAAAATCGGCCGACGCGGATCACTCAACGGCACCCTGATTGTCGACGGCACGCAAGGGCATGTCGCTTATCCTGACCGCGCAGACAATCCGATCCGGGGTCTTATCAAGTTGATCGACCATCTGCTCGCAGAGCCACTGGATCAAGGAACGGATCATTTTGATCCGTCCAATCTTGAATTCACATCAGTCGATGTGGGCAATCAAACCGTTAACGTCATTCCGGCACAGGCACGGGCACGTTTCAATATTCGCTTCAATGACCGCCACACGCAGGAATCACTGAAAGAATTGTTGCGTGTGCGTTGCATTACAGCGGCCAAGGGACGCGTGCGGTGGTGGATGGAATTTGAGCCCTCCAACAGCGACGTGTTCGTGACCAAGCCGGGGCCTTTCGTCGATCTCGTGGTCAGCGCGGTCGAGAGCACGACCGGCCGCAAGCCGGCGCTTTCTACGTCCGGCGGCACCTCTGATGCGCGTTTCATCAAAAACTATTGCCCTGTAGTCGAATTCGGTTTGCTTGGACAAACCATGCATCAGGTCGACGAGCGAACGGCTGTGTCAGAGCTTGAACAGTTGGCCCGAATCTACCGCACGATTCTCGATACTTATTTTGCCGGAATCTGATCCGGTCACGGACCATTGTCTGCCTTCAACTTGCCCAGAACTATGTGCAAACAGATCCGGGCGGGGCGCCGCATTGGGCGCAACCGGAGTTGGATGAATTCGTGGTCTCATGGTTCGAGACGGCTCGCTAAAGTGAGCCTCTTCACCATGAACAAAGAACAAATCCCACGGAATGCTGCCTTTCTTCTCCCTCCCCAACCGAACTCAGGTATTCCTGAGTTCGGCATCAAAAATGCCGAAGTCGGAACCATCCGACTTCGGATGCTGGGAGGGATCACCTTTCTCTTTGGGGAGTTGCCGATGCTGCTTTCCGCGGATGAAATCTTGCGGTCGCTCAAGGGTTCGTTACGGCTGCTGCAGCGTCAGGCTGATGGTTTTCGAGCCTTCGATACCAGCGTTGAGGGCGTGTGGCGATCGTTCAGCGCCATTATCCTGACCACGCCCGCGTTTCTCGTCATCCTTGCCGATCAACGCCTGCAACTGGGAGCCGATCGTGCTGTTGCCGGTTTGTTTGGTGATCCCGGACTTGTGATACGCGAGACGATTATCTACATCGTCAGTTGGATCGCTTTCCCTCTCGTCATGATTGGTTTCGTCAATCTGATGGGCTTGGGCAAACGCTATGCAAGCTATATCGTTGCCTACAACTGGTCCGGCGTCATCGTCTCGCTGACCTTATCACTCCCCACGACGTTGCGCGTGCTGGGACTCGCACAGGTGGAACATGCGGCCTTCTTCACAGCCATGCTCACTGTCGTTCTTCTTCAGTACCGATGGTTTCTGGCGCGGACTGCACTTGGCATCACCGAAGGTCTTGCCATTGCCGTCGTTGCGCTCGATATCGCGACCGATATCGGCGTCGCATCTCTTATGCGTACACTGGCGAGTGGGATCT
>DATAIA010000289.1:0-29320 GCA_036262895.1 Xanthobacteraceae bacterium | reverse complement strand
CGAATTCCGACTGGCGCGTATACCGTATACCTAATTCCTGGGAAGAAAAACTGGACACTAATCGTGAGCCGGAATGTCGTCGTCCAAGGTCGCTACGATGAAAAACAAGACTTGGTGCGCGCTGCCATGGAGACTGGAATGCTCAGCGAGGCAGAAGAACGACTGAGAGTGTCTTTTGGCCACATCGGTCCCAAACAATGCGAGATGAACGTCGACTATGGTAAAACCAGGACTTGGATAGAGTTCAAGGAGAACTAAGCTTCGGAGTTCCTCTTGACGTTTACCATCGGCTAGCACGCGCGGAAATCGGCTCCACGACAGCCCGGTTCGTACACCTCTATGCTCTCGCCCGAGAACACCCATCCTTCCCGACCGTCGCTAAGTCTGATTTTCACTGCGATGTGCATTCGGGTTGTGAATGATCTGCACAACCTTCACGTGGTCTTTCGGGCCGATCACGTCGGTGAAATCTGATCCTGGGTGTCCCGCCTCAGTTGGAACTGGAGAAAGCGCAAGGACGAGGTCCTGGCTGAACTGATGGCTGAGCACATCGCACTAAAAAAAGTCTTGGGGAACTCTAACCGGGATCTGGGTGCCGCCTGATGTACGGGATCTAGTCGTGGATTTCGTCCGGCGCTGGTCGGAGAAGGCCGAGATCGGCATCGGACGGTTCATCCCGTCGCTGGGCGTGACCGCCAGCAAGTTCTATGCCTGGCGGCAGCGGTACGGGTGCGTCGACGAGCACAACGCTTGGGTTCCCCGTGATCTCTGGCTGGAACCGTGGGAGAGAGAAGCAATCATCGAGTTCCATCTGAAGAACCCGCTGGAAGGTTATCGGCGGCTGACGTTCATGATGCTCGACGCTGACGTTGTGGCCGTCAGTCCGGCGAGTGTTTGGCGGGTGTTGAAGCACGCTGGATTATTGTCCGGTGGAAGAGCAAGCCATCGCGCAAGGGAACCGGTTTCGAGCAGCCGCTGCAGGCCCATCAGCACTGGCATCGACATTTCCTACATCAACCTGAACGGCACCTTCTATTACTTGTGCAGCATTCTGGATGGATTCAGTCGTTTCCTCGTGCATTCGGATCTGCGTGAGTCTATGCGAGAAACCGATGTCGAAGTGATTCTGCAGCGAGCCAAGCAGAAGTACCTGGAAGCCAAGCCGCGAATCATCTCCGACAATGGCCCGCAGTTCATCGCTCGCGACTTCAAGGAGTTCATTCGCATCTCGGGAATGACGCACGTCCGAACCTCCCCTTATCATCCACAGTCGAACGGCAAGATTGAGTGCTGGCACAAGTCGTTGAAAGGCGAGTGCATTCGGCCGGGAACGCCGCTGTCGCTGGAAGATGCAGCGCCTGGTAGAGGGTTATGTGGAGCATTACAACAACGTTCGCCTGAACAGTGCCATCGGCTACATCACTCCAAAGGACATGCTCGCCGGGCATCAGCAGGAGATTCAAGCCGAGCGGGATCGGAAGTTGGACGCGGCGAAGGAACAGCGGAAGAATCACCGCCAGGGGGCGACAAGGGCAAGGCGTCGAGTTCTCGTCAACGAGGGGCCCAAGCAATCCAGGCAGAAAACGCCCGGCGAATCTAAGGGAGCCACAAAACTAACGAGCGATTATGAGCAAGAGTGAACATCCTTGGTGATCAATGTTCTGATAAATGTTCAAGAAGGGTGGCTTTCACGAGAGTGACTAAAACCGCAAATGTAGTCCCGAGTGTGACACCTGTCACCTTGAGGTGTGACGACCCTTCCTGACGGGGCGTGTGGCTGGGCGTCTACTGAGAGGGATCCCAGGTCGGTCCGGACAGGTGATGCAATCCTCTGAATCAACCCAAGTGGTCAAAATCTAGTAGTCATTACGGCTGGAACCCGATCGACTATGCGTAAAAAAATGGAAAGTTTCGCAAGCGATCATGATACAGACTGCTCGCGTTGCTCACGGTCTCACGGCCGGGAACATTAAGAGTGAGCGTGCTTATCGGAAGTCATGGCCCGGCTGATAGATAGGGGGAAGCGATGATCGCAAGCGGCGCAGTACAGGAGCGGGTCCATATCCCACTAACCTCAGACAGCCTCAGTGAAGAACGAATTAATTACCTGGAACGACTAGTCAGCCAGGCCAGAGCTGCCGCCGCCGTCTTTACCCAATTCACCCAAGAAGACGTCGATCGCATTGTCAAACCGATGGTCCTGGCCGGGTTGGAACAAGCTCAACATCTCGCCTGCCTGGCAGTTGAGGAGACCAAACTCGGAGTCATGGAAGACAAAGTTCTTAAGAATATGGTGGCGACCGAGTTCGCATACGACTATATCAAGGACAAACGAACCGTCGGCATCATTCGCGAGTTTCCGGAACGTAACCTGGTGGAGATGGCTGAACCGATCGGAGTCATATTCTCCCTCACGCCGATTACGAACCCCACTTCCACGGTGCTCTTCAAGTGCATCATGGCAATCAAGACCCGGAATGCGATCATTTTCAGTCCCCACCCCAACTCCTGGCGCTGCTGCTCGGAAGCCGTACGGATCATGTACGAGGCCGCACTGAAGCACGGCGCGCCCGAAGGGGTTTTTACCTGCCTGGAAGCGCACACTCTGCAGGACAACGCTTACCTGATGCGGCATAAAGATGTGGGACTGATTGATGCCACCGGTGGGCCGGGCGCGGTCAAAGCTGCCTATAGCTCCGGCAAACCAGCGCTGGGTGTAGGGCCGGGCAACACGCCAGTTTACTTTGAAAGGACGGCGGACCTGGACACTGCGGTGGTGGACATCATCATCTCCAAGACTTTTGACAACGGAACCATTTGTGCCTCCGAGCAGACACTGGTGATCGATGATGAGATCTATGACCTGGTGCTGAAGAAATTTGCGGAGCTGGGCGCGCACATCTGCAATGAGAAAGAGACGGAGTTGCTGTCGCGCACGGTGATCGATCCGGCGACTGGGTTCATGCAGCCCATGGCCATCGGGCAGAAGGCCACCGACATCGCACGCCTTATCGGTCTTTCAGTTAAGCCGGATACCAAACTCCTGATTGCGCCGATTCAAGGCGTAGGCCGTGAACACCCCTTGTCGGTCGAAAAGCTGTTTCCGCTGCTCGCCGTCTATCGAGCGAAATCCGTGGATGAGGCGCTCAGGGTCTGCGTGAAGGTGAACCATGCCGGCGGCCTTGGACACACGGCGGTTATTTTCTCGCGCAACGACGACGTCATCCGCAAGTTCGGCGAGGTTATGAACGCGGGGCGGATCATTGTCAACTCGCCCGGCTCCGTCGGTGCGCTCGGCGCCGTGTACAACGACCTGGTGCCCACTTTCTCCTTCGGTTGTGGCACCGGCGGCGGCAACAGCACCACCGACAACACCAATATCTATCACTATCTCAACATCAAGCGCGTGGCTCGGAGGACACAAGCCCATATGTGGTTCCGGGTTCCCAATCAGATTTACTTCAACCTTAACGCGGTGGAGAACCTGCGCGATTTCCCGTCGCGCTGCACCATCATTGTCACCAACCCGGCTTTGGAGAAGTTCGGCCACGTTGACATCGTCAGGCGCTACATTCCCGAGCAAACCCACGTCCATGTCTCGGTGATTCCCGATACGGAGCCCGAGCTTAAGGTGGTCATGCAGGGAGTGCAGTCACTCAATTTCTACCAAGCGGACCAGATCATCGCGCTGGGCGGCGGGTCGGTGATTGACGCGGCCAAGATCATGAAACTCAAGTACGAGTCCCCAGAAGCTGACCTTGCAGAGCTGGCCGCGCCCTTTCTGGATTTGCGCAAGCGCGTAGTTAAGTATCCAACCGAGAAAACTAATCGGGCGCGGTTAATCGCCATCCCGACCACCAGCGGAACGGGAAGCGAAATCACCCCCTTTGCTGTCCTGACCGACAAAGAGCGCGGTCGCAAAGTGACGCTCGCCGACTACTCGCTGACCCCGGATGTGGCCATCGTTGACCCGCAATTCGTCATGTCCATGCCGAAGGGCCTTACCGCCGATACCGGCATTGATTGCCTGACCCACGCGCTGGAAGCCGTAGTTTCCAGTTATGCGTCGCCGTACACCGATTCCAACGCCATGCAGGCGATCCGAATGGTGTTCAAGTACCTGCCGATCGCTTATGAGCATCCTCGCGATGAAGAGGCGCGCTGCATGATGCACAATGCTGCCGCCATTGCGGCGATGGCATTTTCCAACGCTTCGGTGGGCGTGAATCACGCGCTGGCGCATGCCTTCGGCGCGCGCTTTGGCGTGGCGCACGGCCGGGCCAACGCGCTCATGTTGCCGCACGTCATTGCGTATAACGCGGCCGTACCCAGCAAGTTTGTGCCATCGCCCTACCAGAAGGGGCATGTTGCTCACAAGAAGTACGCTAAGGTCGCCGACCTGCTGGGTCTGGGCGGCCATACGGTTGAGGAAAAGGTGAAGAGCCTGATCATCTCTGTAGAGCAGTTACTGGATCAATTGGGATTCCCTCGTTCGATCGCCGACCTAGGGATCTCGAAGGAAGAATTCGAGCGGGCGATGCCCGAGCTGACCAAGCTTGCCTTTGACGATCCGTCCGGGCGGTCGAACCCTCGTATGCCGCTGAAGATCGAATTGGCCGAATTGTTCTGGAAGGCTTATGAGGGACGGGACTTGGTAAAGGCGTCGACGGCGTCTCAGCAACAATCCGCGTAGTGGATCGGAGTTCGTATGGCAATGATCGCCGCTTGGCTGAAAATTGATGAAGAGCGCGTGGCCCAAGAGTTGCAAGAGGCCGCTGAAAAGTTGGACAGCGCCGAGGATGAAGTGGTTTTGGATTTTTCTTCCGTGCGCCGGATCGAGCCGAGCGTGCTCCGGGCGATGGAAGAGTTCGCGGGCAAAGCTGACAACAAAGGCGTGAAGGTCCTGTTGCGCGGCGTCAACGTTGACGTATACAGAGTGCTCACGCTGGTAAGGCTGACGTCCCGGTTTTCGTTCGTGAACTGAGATGCGCAATGGGCACAGGTCGAATAGGAGAGCTGTCGTGCGGAACGATCAACAGAGTGACCGCCTTTCCTGGGGTGACACGGTTTTCCTGAACCTCGAGCGCGAGGGAATGCCGCTCAATGTGGCCAGTGTCAGCGTGCTGGAAGGTGAGATCCCGTTCGGTGCCTGCCTCCAGTCCATCGAGTCGAAGCTGCCGTTGCTTCCCCGCTACCAAAAACGAGTCGTAGCCCCTCCGCTCAATATTGGCCTTCCCACTTGGGAATACGATCCTAACTTTGATATCCGCAACCATGTTCGGGAGGTGACGCTCAAGCATGGCACCGACACCGAGCTGAAAACGCTGGCGGGGAAACTTTTCAGCAACGTGATGGACCGGCAGCATCCGCTGTGGGACATCACCTTTGTGCATGGGTTGAAAGGCCAGCGTACCGGGCTCATTCTCCGGCTGCACCACTGTCTGGCAGATGGCATCGCCGGAGTGGGCATCATGAGTGTGCTGCTGGATGCGAGACCGGATGCACAGCTTTTGCCCAAGAAGAAGACGCGCCTCCGCATTCCCACGCCACCCGACGCAATCAATTCCCTGATGTGTGGCGTAGTGAATTCCTGTTCCGATTTAGTCAAAGGGACTCTCTCCGGCTGGGCGGACCTGTTGGGCATGGCAGAGCAAGTGGCCGCAAATGGCGAGAACCTGGCCACGGACGACTTCTCTCGCTTGCTCCCGGAAATCACCGCGTTCACCGAGCGGCTGCGGTTCAACGTTCTCTACCGCGGGCCGCAGAAATTCGCCTGGGCCGACGTTCCGCTGGCGGAGGTCAAAACCATACGGCAAATCTGTGGGGCCAGCGTGAATGACGTGATCCTTTCGCTGGTGACGGCGACCATTCGGCGATATTTGGAACTGCATGGCGATCGCGTTAAGGGGCGGCTGCTCCGCATGATGGTTCCAGTCAACTTGCGTGGTAGCGACAGCCCGGGCGATTTGGGGAACCGTATCACTATTGTTCCCGTCACCGTTCCACTCGACATCCGCAATCCGCGCAGACTACTGGCCGCGGTGCATAAGAGAACCGAGTTTCTCAAGCGCTCACATGCTGCGGAGTTGGTCAGCTTGACAGGTGGATTGATTGGCATGTTCCCAGGTGCGATGCAGGCGCTCGCTGGGCCCATGGTGAGCCAGTTGCCCTTCACGCCCTTCAACCTGGTGTGTACCAATGTGCCCGGACCGCAGTACCCACTTTACCTGCTCGGCCACAAGATGCTGCGCTGGTATCCCTATGTGCCAGTGGGCGGAGAGATGGCGGTCAACTGCGCTGTCCTGAGTTACGACGGTACGATGTATTTCGGATTCAGCGGAGACGTGCATGCGGCGCCCGATCTGCGGCGGTTGGAAGAGTTTCTGAAATTGAGTTTCGAGGAGTTGCGAGACGTTGATGGGGTCAGCCCCCGGCTGCAAGGAAAGAAGAACGGGCGTGCAAAGACGCGAGAGAAAACGCAAACCGCGCTCAAGCCGGCGGCAACAGTTCGAGACTCCATCCCCTTGACAGTCCCTCCCCCTTTGGTCAAATCGGCCAAAGTAACAGGAAAAACCACTGAGGAGGACAAAGTCCTGACGCAGATGATCGCGTGATTATGCAGGGGAGTGGGTATTAGCAAGCGGGTAAGTTAATTCTCCCAGGAGAAGAAGTTATGGTGGAAGGTATCCAGTTCGTTCCGCAGGTTACGTCCTGGTTGGTCGCGGGACGAACACTCTTCTTAGTTCTTCACATTCTGGGTATCGCGTGTTTTGCCTACATCGTTGCGAGGCGCCTTGTACCCCTGCTTCGGGCCGAACGCGATCTTCGCTTTGATCGGCCTGCAGCCCGCCTGGGAAGGTTTTTCAAATTCTGGCTCGGACAGTGGAAGCATCCGCGCTACAAGAGCGCCGGGACCCTGCACATTCTTATTTTTGCCGGCTTTATTGTCCTGGCCATGCGCGCCTTCACGGTGCTGATTGTCGGTGTCTCCGAGAACTTTGTGATGCCGGGGTTGTCGGGAAGAGCCGGTCACGTTTATGACGTTGCCACCGACTATGCCGCCACGGTTGTCTTCCTATGCATGGTGGTAGCCATTATTCGTCGGCTGGTCTTCAAGCCGGAGCGGTATGAAGTCCCGGCGCAGTACGGTAAAGCCCACAAGACCGACGCCATCTTTCTCCTGGCGTTGATCGCAATTCTGATGGTGGCGGACAGCCTGTTTGCTGCTGCGAAGGCCGCCGGTGAGCTACAGCAAGGTCAACCCGTTGAAGCTCTGGCTGTCCTGTCATTGCCATGGATGTTGCAGGCTGCTCTCACTTCCGTTACCTTGCCCACACTCGGGAGCCTCTATTTCGGCTCTTATCTCGTCCACGAAGTCACGTTTTACTTCCTGCTGTGCTATCGGCCATTCGGAATTCAGTTCCATGTGGAAACGTCGCTGTTCAACATCTACTTCGCAAAGTTGGATAAAGGCACGCTAAAGCCCGTGAAGTGGGGCGTGAGCGATGAGCATCTGGATCAGGTGAAATCATTCGGGGTGAAGACGTTTGAAGACTTCACCTGGAAACATATGCTCGATTTCTATTCCTGCGCAGATTGCGGCCGCTGCTCGGACAACTGCCCGGCCAATGCGGTGGGAAGGCCACTTTCGCCACGGTTCATCACCATCAAGGCGCGAGACTACGCTTTTCAGCACTATCCGATGTTCGGCCACTCGAGTAATGGTAAAGCACTGGTCGGGAGCATCTATTCAGAAGATGAGATCTGGTCCTGCACCACCTGCGGCGCTTGCGAAGAAGAGTGCCCCTTGTTGGTGGAATACATCGACAAGATTGTTGATTTGCGTCGCGGCATGATTGACGACGGGAATGTGCCTCAGTCCTTGCAAAAGCCGCTGAAGGCATTAGAGAGCCGCGGCAATCCGTACGGAAAGATGGAAAAGAAAAGAGTCGATTGGGTAAGCGCCAAGGAGTTCCCGCAAACCTGCCATGTCAAGACCGTCGACAAGACCAACGGTGCGGACACGTTGTTTTTCGTCGACAGCATCACTTCCTACGATGACCGGATGCAATCCATTGGCCGAGCTACGGCAAAGATTCTGGACCACGTGGGCGAGAATTTCGGAATCCTCGGCGCCGCTGAAAAAGACAGCGGGCATGAAGTCCGCCGCTTCGGCGAAGAGCTGCTGTTCAATGCCTTACGCGACCACAACGTGGATGCCATCAAAGCATCCGGAGTCAAGCGGATCGTCACTGCCGACCCGCACGCCTTCAACGCGCTGAAGCACGACTACAAAGATGTTCCGCCGGTGGAACACATCAGCCAGGTGATCGCCACTGAAGTGAAGTCCGGCAAAATCAAGTTCCATCCGGTGGCAAACAGAGATAACGTTTACACCTACCACGATCCCTGCTACCTGGGGCGACACAACAAGGTTTACGACGACCCGCGCGATGTGCTTGATGCAATTCCCGGATTAAAGCGAGTTGAGATGACCCGCTCCCGCGACCGCTCATTCTGCTGCGGCGGCGGTGGACTGATGCTTTTCTACGAGCCGAAAGAAGAACAGCGCATGGGTGTGAAGAGGGTCCAGATGGCCGCGGAGACAGGGGCCAATGTGATAGTGACGGCGTGTCCGTTCTGCATGGTGAATATCGAAGATGCGATCAAAGTGGCAGGCATGGAGGGAAAGATGACCGCCATTGACCTAGCGGAACTGGTGGACCAACAAATCGCGCGCGAAGGTCGGAAGACGGCGTGAGCGTTAGGAGGCAAATGTGGAAATTCTAGTTTGCGCAAGACGAGTGCCTGACACATCAGAAAATGAGATCGCACTCAACAGCGCGGGAAACGACATCGAGCGTGGCGAGTTGGTCTATTCGATCAATGAACCGGACAACTATGCGGTCGAGGAAGCGTTGCAGATCGTCGATCGCGTGGGTGGAAACGTCACCGTGGTCACGGTCGGGACGGAAGACGACGAAGAGATCCTGCGCCGGGAGATGGCCATGGGCGCGAACCAAGGCGTACTGATCACGGACGACGCTTTCGCCTCATCGGACGGCCGGGGTATCGCCACCATCCTCAAAGCCTTTGTGCAAAAGGGTAACTACGACCTGATCCTGACTGGGGTTCAGGCCGAGGCCGGCGGCGCGCAGGTCGGTGGAATGCTGGCGGCGATGCTCGACTATCCCTTCGCTTCGCTGGTCAATTCTATTGAAGTCTTGGACAGTCGGAAGCTGAAGATCAGCCGTGAAATTGAGGGCGGCAACAAAGAGATCAGTGAGATCGATCTGCCCTGCGTGCTCTCGATTCAGACCGGCATCAATGAACCGCGTTATGTCGGCATGCGAGGCATCCGCGCCGTGGCTTCTGTCCCCATCCCGACTTTCGACGCGTCGGACCTGGGGGTTGACCCGGGCACTGTCGGAGAAGTTGCAGCGAAAGTAAAGCGCGTGGACTACTTCGCGCCCGAGCTGGGCAAGGGCGCCGAGATGCTCAGCGGCAGCCGGGAAGAAAACGTCGAGAAAGTTCTGGAGTTAGTCGCAGCCAAAGGAGGGTTGAGATAATGGCCCGCATCTTCGCGTACATTGTGCACAAGGGCGGCGTCGCCGATGATTCCGCCGCTGAACTGGCAGCCGCCTCCAGGAAGATTGATGCCGCTGCCACCCCTGCAGCCATTGTCACCGGTGCGGGGCCGGAGCTTGACGCTGTCTGCGCAAGCCTCCAAGGCTTTTATGGCGAGGTTTGGAAGTTAACAAATGAGGCTCTTGCCTATCCCAACGCTGAACTGATCCGGAAAGCTCTGGTCAAGGTCCTGCCTGCGGACAGCGTTGTGTTAGTCGCCCACGAGCACTTGGGAATTGATCTTGCGCCAGGCCTTTCCATCAAGCTGAACTCAGCTTTTGTTTCCGATGTCTTGGGAATCGATGGCGTGGAAGGCAATTCTCTCAAAGTGACCCGCCAGGAATTCAGCGGACAGGTGAGCGCTCATGTTAAATGTGACATTTCCTCCGGCGCAGTCATCACCGTGCGCCCGGGCGCATTCAAACCCGTGGAGAGCTCTCCAACCAATGGGTTTGTAGTTGACAGGTCGCTGGATGTTGCCGCTCTGACAGCGGGCCGCCGCTATCTCGAAACCGTCGTCGCCGAAGCGGGTGACGTAGATATCACCAAACACAACGTTTTGGTTTCCATCGGCCGTGGAATCCAAGAGAAAGACAACGTGGGTATCGCGCAAGAACTGGCCCACGCCATGGGCGCCGCATTGAGCTGCTCCCGACCCGTGGTTGACGCCAAGTGGCTGGAGAAGTCGCGCCAGGTCGGATCGTCCGGGAAGACGGTGAGACCCAAGGTCTATCTGGCATGCGGCATCAGTGGCGCGTTTCAGCATTTGGCCGGGATCAAGGGCAATCCTTTCATTATTGCGATCAACAAGAACCCCAAGGCCCCGATCTTTCAGGTGGCCGATGTCGGAATTGTGGATGACATCCTGGAGTTTTTGCCCGAACTGACCACCAAAATCCGCGTAATGAACAGCGTCGCAGCAAAGTGAGGCACCGCCAATGATCACCAGCAAAACGTTGAAACTAAGTTTGAAGTCGCTGCGGGATTTCGCCAAGAAACGTCTGCCCGAGGAAACACTCCGGGAACTGGACGAGCGCGACGAATGCCCGTTGGAGATCGTCCGCCATATGTGCAGCCCAGACCAGCTGGGCATTCAACTACTTTTTATTCCTGAGGACTGCGGCGGATTGGGAGGCGGTGCCTTTGATGTGTATCTGGTCTGCGAGGAGATGGCGCGCATTGATCTGGGCGTCGCTACGGCGGTATTGGCTACATTTCTCGGCAGCGATCCCATCACGGTCGGCGCCACTCCCGAGCAGAAGAAGCTTTGGCTGAGTCGCATCGCGCAAGAGGGACTACTGTTCGCCTACGGCGCTACTGAGCCGGAAGCAGGCAGCGACTTGGGCGCGCTGAAAACCACGGCCGACCCGGTCACAAAGGACGGGTGCGTCGTCGGCTACAAGATCAATGGGGCCAAGCAGTGGATTAGCAACGGCGGAATCGCCGATGCGTACACCGTCTTGGCCAATGCGCCCAGCGGTCCGAGCTGGTTCATCGTGGAAAAGGGTGCGAAGGGTTTCAGCCACGACGAGCCGGAAGACAAGCATGGCATCCGGCTCAGCAACACGGCAGCCCTCGCATTCAGCGACGTGTACGTTGACGCTGACCGGCTGGTCGGCGGCGTCGAAGGCCAGGGATTAAACCAGGCGCAAGCCGTGTTCGGTTACACACGGCTCATGGTGGCGGCGTTTGGCCTGGGAGGCGGATGGTCTGCGCTCGACCGAGCGATTCCCTATTCCACCAAGCGGATCCAGGCGGGAGCGCCGCTCTCCGAGAAGCAGGGTTACACCCACAAGCTGATCGTACCGCACGTGGCGCGCCTCGAAGCCGCCCGCTCCTCCATAGAAGAAACCGCGGAGCGGATCGACGGGGGGAGCGAAGGCAGCTTGAACACCGAAGGCGCCATCGCCAAGTACATGGCGACCGAGGCCGGCAATATGGCAGCGGACGCAAGTATCCAAGCGCTCGGAGGCTACGGCTATACGCACGAATACATGGTGGAGAAGATCAAGCGCGACGTGCGCATCACCACCATTTACGAAGGCACATCGGAGATTATGGAGATGACCATCAGCCGCGACCGCTGGCAACTTCATCTCAAAACGCGCGGACAGTACTATCACCAGCAAGCAAGTAAATTCGAGGAGCTGCACGCCCGTCATCCCAACGTGGGCGCTGATACTACAGCGCTGGCTCTGCACGCACTAGCCGAGGTCATGGAAAAAGCGCGGGTGGCGCGTCTGACGCGCTATCAACATATTCTCCTGCGCCTGGGCGAGTTGATTGCTTATGCCGAGTGTGCGGGTAGTTTATCCCGCCGCGCCGCACTTTCGGCTGACGGCAAGCTAAACGAAAAAGCTAACCGGCGCTTCGACACGACGGCGCTGGCGGCGATCAGCCGAGTCTTTGCCCGCGATGCCGCGCTCAAGGTTGCGGAAGAGGGCTTGCGTTACGTCATCGGAGCCGGCGGCCTAAACGACAACGAGATACCCGCGTTTGAAACCAGTCTGGGGCTGCCCGCCATTCACCGCGCACAGGCGGGCTTGATTTCGGACATGGATTACATCACAGACGTACTGTACGGCCGCGCGGCCCAGCGCACGGAAGTGGCTGCGTAGCATTTATAGATGGATTTCGCAGGAGCATCGTCATGGAAAACACTTCTTATCGTGCCATAGCCATTGTGGGAGTTGGAGCCGTTTTACCTGATGCTCCGAATGTGCCGGCATTCTGGAAAAACGTGAAGGACGGCCGCTACAGCATCAGCGAGGTTACGCCCGACCGCTGGGACCCGGCGCTTTACTACGATCCCGATCACAGCGCCCCCGACAAGACTTACTCAACGATCGGCGGTTGGGTGCGTGAGCATGTGTGGGAGCCCATGAAGTGGCGCCTGGCTGTCCCCCCTCGCGTCGTTGACGCCATGGATGAGTCGCAAAAATGGGCCATCGCCTGCACCCGCGAAGCGTTAGAAGACTATGGCTATCCCAAGCGGCAGCTGGACAACGATCGCACGGCTGTGATCCTTGGCAATGCCATGGCCGGCGAAAAACACTATTTCACCGCGCTGCGGCTGTACTTTCCGGAATACGCCCATGAACTGGCCGATTGTGCCAGCTTCGCCGCGCTGCCGGAGGCGCTACGCCGCGACCTCACTCGGGAACTGCACGACCGGATGGCCAAGCGCATTCCCGATGTAACCGAAGACACCATGCCGGGCGAATTGGCCAACTGCATTGCCGGCCGCATTGCGAACGTTTTCAACTTTCACGGCCCCAATTACGTTGTGGACGCGGCGTGCGCATCGGCAATGGCGGCCATCAGCGCGGCGGCCGAGGGATTAGTGGCGAACGATTTTGACATCGCGGTCACCGGCGGCATTGACCGGAACATGGGTGCCTCGACCTATATCAAGTTCTGCAAGATCGGCGCGCTCTCGGCAACCGGAACTCGTCCCTACGCCGAAGGGGCCGACGGCTTCGTCATGGGAGAAGGCACCGCTATCTTTCTGCTCAAGCGTCTGGCCGATGCCGAGCGCGCTGGGGACAAGATCTACGCCGTGCTGCGCGGCATAGCCGGATCGAGCGACGGCAAGGGAAAGGGCATCACCGCGCCCAACCCGATCGGCCAAAAATTCGCCATCGAGCGCGCCTGGCAGAATGCCGGATTATCGCCGGCTACTGTGACGTTGATCGAAGGCCATGGCACATCCACCGCCGTGGGCGACGTCGTCGAAGTGCAAAGCATGGTCGACGTGCTCAGCAGTTCTCACCTCCCGTCGCACTCAGTGGCGCTTGGTTCGGTCAAGTCGAACCTCGGGCACCTTAAAGGAGCGGCCGGCGCCGCCGGACTGCTGAAAGCCGCGCTGGCCCTTCGCGACAAAGTACTGCCGCCAAGCCTGCAGTGCGAGCATACCAATCCGAACATCGACTTTGTCCATTCCCCGCTTTACGTCAATACCGAACTCAAACCATGGACGATGCCAGAAGATGGTGTGCGCCGGGCCGGTCTGAGCGCTTTTGGTTTTGGGGGCACCAATTTCCACGCGGTGCTCGAAGAATACATTCCCGGCAGACTGAACGGAAACGGCAAGCGCTCGGCGGGGGTCAGTGAGATACCGCCGAGAGTGAAAGAGTCAACTATGAATGTGGAAGATGCTTCCCGCGCTTCTAACTCCTCTTCTTGTAAAGCTCCGTTTCGCGGAGCACTGGTAATCGGCGCCACTTCCGAGGCTGCGCTCATCGCGCGTTTGCGCGTTGTGGAGAAGGACGCGAAAGCGGGTCGAGCGCCGCTGCCAACTGCCCCAGCTGAATCCGACCTGCGCGCGCCCGAGCGCCTGGCCATCGACTACGCCAACGCCGCCGAACTGGCGGACAAAACAGGCAATGCACTCAAAGGACTGGCAGCCAATCAGCCGGCAGTGTGGAAGGCCCTGCGGGCACAAGGCATCTTCCGCGGTCACGGTCCTGCCCCCAAGGTCGCCTTCATGTATACCGGTCAGGGCTCGCAGTACGCGAACATGCTTCAACTGATCCGGGCGACGGAGCCGATTGTGGCTGAAACCTTTGCCGAAGCCGATCGCGTGATGACGCCCTTGCTCGGCAAGCCGCTCAGCAAATTCATCTTCGTTGACCAAGCCGACGCCGACGCCGTCGCCAAAGCCGAAGAAGATCTTCGCCAAACCGAGATCACTCAGCCCGCCGTGCTGGCAATCGACCTCGCGCTGACCCGGCTCCTAGCCGCATACGGCATCGAACCCAACTTCACGATAGGACACAGCTTGGGCGAATACGGAGCGCTGGTGGCGGCCGGTGCTCTCCCCTTTACTGACTCGCTCGAAGCCGTCAGCGCCCGAGGCCGCGGAATGACCCAGGTGGCAATGGATGACAACGGCCGCATGGCCGCGGTGTTTGCTCCGCTTGAAGAAGTCGAGCGAATTCTCAAGACGATCAACGGGTACGTCGTGATTGCCAACTTCAACAGCAGCCGTCAGGCGGTTGTCGGTGGCGCGAGCAAAGCAGTCGAGCAGGCCATTGAAGCCTTCCAAAAAGCTGGCTACGACGTGTCTGCATTACCTGTCAGCCACGCTTTCCACACAACGATCGTGGCGGGAGCCAGCAAGCCGCTGCGGCGAGTTCTGGAGCGCCTGCATCTCGAATCGCCCCGTTTGCCAATCGTCGCGAACATAAACGGCGAGTTTTATCCCACGGGACCTGACGTCGTGCCTCAGATGCTGGACATTCTCACGCAGCAGGTTGCTTCTCCTGTGCAATTTATTAAAGGCTTGCGCACGCTGTACGATGCTGGCGCTCGCATGTTTGTTGAAGTTGGACCGAAGAAGGCGTTGCAGGGATTTGCCGAGGATGTGCTTGGCGGCCACAGCGATGTAGTTTCGTTGTTTACCAATCATCCGAAAGTCGGTGATCTCGCCGCGTTCAACCAGGCGCTCTGCGGCCTTTACGCGGCGGGACTCGGCCGCGGGACCGTGGAGGCTTTGAGCGAGCCCACGGTGACGACCGTGACCGCTATTCCCTCACCGTCGGAAACGTCTGAACCGATTCCCGAGGCAGCGTCCCCAACAAACACCTCTGGCACGCAAACTGGGCCGTCGAATGGTGACCGCTACAACGAGCTCGGCCGTTTGTTCGCCGATGTTCTCGATCGCGGGTACGAGATCTACCACGGCCAGAATGGGCGCTCTACCTCCGCCCCGGTGGTCATCACGGGCGCGGCGCTAGGCCTGCCCGGAACTGAGCACATCTTCGATGATGGCAACATCGGTCGCATTCTGCGGGGCGATCAGTTTATCGATTTGATTCCCACGCGCTTCCGTCAGGCCATTCTCGACAAACACATCACGCGCCTGGTGAAGAGTGAGAACGGAGAAGCCAGGTTCGAGACCCTCACTGATGTCGCGGACGTCATCAAGCTCGCGGGCCGTGGGGGCGCTTTCAATCTGCAAGATGAATACGGAATTTCCTCCGAACGCGTAGCCGCCCTAGACCGTGTCACCCAACTGGCCATCGCCGCGGGCATCGACGCACTGCGCGACGCCGGCGTCCCGCTGGTCATGCGCTATAAAACCACAACCAAAGGCACGCAATTGCCGGAGCGCTGGGGATTGCCCGACGCTTTACGCGACGATACCGGTGTGATTTTTGCTTCCGCCTTCCCCGGGTTAGACTCGTTCGCCGATGAGATGGCGCGCTATTACGCGGACCACGAACGCCGCGAGCGGTTAACCGTGCTCGAAGGCCTGCACGCCGGGGCGGTCGAAGGGAACGGTCATTCCAATCTTGGGCAGGAGGTGAAGCGCCGCATCGACGAGTTGCGCGCCGCCATCGACAAAGAACCGTATGTCTTCGACCGGCGCTTCTTGCTTCGCGTCTTGTCCATGGGACATTCGCAGTTTGCTGAATTCATCGGTGCCCGCGGTCCCAACACCCAAATCAACTCAGCCTGTGCGAGCACCACACAGGCGGTTTCTCTGGCGCAGGACTGGATCCATGCCGGGCGCTGCAACCGGGTGATCGTCGTCTCGGCCGACGACGTCACCTCCGATCATCTGATCGATTGGATGGGCGCTGGTTTCCTGGCCACTGGAGCGGCAGCCACCGACGAAGTGGTCGCAAACGCTGCCATTCCGTTCGACCGTCGGCGGCACGGCATGATTATCGGCATGGGGGCCGCAGCTCTGGTAGTGGAGAGCGCCGACGCCGCCTGTGAACGTGGAATACAGCCCATCTGCGAGGTGTTGAGCACCGTGACTGGCAACAGCGCTTTCCACGGTACTCGTCTCGATGTCCAGCACATTGGCCGAGTGATGGAGGCGCTGGTCACCAAAGCCGAAGCGGGCAACGGCATTTCGCGTCACCAGATAGCGCCACAGACAGTTTTCGTTTCGCATGAAACCTACACCCCGGCGCGCGGCGGCAGCGCCTCCGCGGAGATCCATGCGCTGCGTCGCGTCTTCGGCGACATCGCGGATCGCATCGTGATCGCCAATACCAAGGGCTTCACCGGTCACGCCATGGGCACGGGCATCGAGGATGTCGTCGCGGTCAAAGCGCTGGAAACCGGCTGCGTGCCCCCGGTCGCCAACTTTAAGGAAGTTGATCCGGAGCTGGGACAGTTGAACCTGTCGAAAGGCGGGGCCTATCCCGTCGAATACGCCATACACTTGGGAGCGGGATTCGGTTCGCAGATCAGCATGATGCTGCTGCATTGGATAAAGACGAAGAACGGGATCCGTCCCAGCCCGAACGCTCTGGGCTATGCCTACCGCATTGCCGATGCGACCGCCTGGAGCGCCTGGCTGAGTAGCATCGCGGGCTATCCGGCCGCCGATTTGGAGGTCGTCCACCGCACGTTGCGCGTGCGAGATCAGGCGTCGACAGCGCGGGTCTCCGCAGGCGCTCAAGAGTCACGAACCGCAACGACAAGAACGACGACGCCAACCCGCACGCCTCAAGCACCGCCGCGCACAACCGTCGTTCCTACGAAACCGGCTCCGCCGCCGCCGCTTCGTGCGGTCGCTGAACCGGCGCGTAAAGTTCGAGTCGTCGCTCCCGTCCCTCCGGCACCGCCAAAGCCGGCGGCGAAGAGCGATCAAAATGGCGCTCCAAAGAGCGATACCGTGAAAGAGCGCGTGCTGGCTCTCGTAGCGGAGAAAACCGGTTATCCGGTTGACATGCTCGATCCGGATCTCGATCTCGAGGCGGATCTGGGCGTCGACACAGTGAAGCAGGCGGAGGTCTTTGCTACGATTCGCGAGGCTTACAACATTCCGCGCGATGAAAACCGCAAACTGCGCGATTACCCAACCTTGGCGCACGTGATCCGGTTCGTGTATGACAAGCGCCCGGACCTGGCCGACGCGGCGGCGCCCTCGGCTCCGGCTATTACGGCGCCAGTGGCAAAGGAAGAAATCAAACCCACCACTACGACAGCGTCCGCGGTAGTTCCTGCAAAAGACAGCACCGCCGATCCCGTCAAGGAACACATTCTCGCGCTGGTGGTAGAGAAGACCGGCTATCCGAAAGACATGCTGGACTTGGATCTCGACCTCGAAGCAGATCTCGGCGTCGACACCGTCAAGCAGGCGGAAATGTTTGCCGCAATCCGCGCAGCATATAACATTCCCCGTGATGAGAACCGCAAGTTGCGTGACTATCCCACGTTAGCTCACGTCATCCGCTTCGTCTATGACAAACGTCCCGACTTAGCCACCGCGAGCCCGTCGGTAGCGAAGGAAGAAGTCAAACTCACAACGCGAGCAAAGACTGTAGTGGTTGAGAAACCGGCGCCCTCTGAGACATCTGCGCAAGCCGTCGCTGGCGATTCCGTCAAGGAATGCGTTCTTGCGCTGGTGGTAGAGAAGACCGGCTATCCGAAAGATATGTTGGACCTGGATTTGGATCTCGAAGCCGACCTCGGCATCGACACCGTCAAACAAGCCGAGATGTTCGCGGCAATTCGCGAGATCTACAATATTCCGCGCGACGAAAACCGCAAGTTGCGAGACTATCCCACATTAGCCCACGTCATCCGGTTCGTCTTTGAGAAACGCCCCGACCTGGCGGGCACGGCTCCAGCCTGGGCACCGCCGGTGGTCAAGGAAGCGATAAAGCCTACGACATCTGCACATACAGTGCTTCTTCCGAGACAGGATGCTGGCGATTCCGTCAGGGAGCGCATTCTCGCGCTAGTGGTAGAGAAGACAGGCTACCCGAAAGACATGCTGGATTTGGGTCTCGATCTCGAAGCAGATCTCGGCGTCGACACGGTGAAACAGGCAGAAATGTTCGCGGCAATTCGCGAGATCTACAGCATCCCGCGTGATGAGAACCGCAAGCTGCGCGATTACCCGACATTGGCCCACGTCATCCGGTTCGTATTTGAGAAGCGCCCCGACTTGGCTGGCACCGTGCCAGCGGCTTCTGTGGATGGGTCATCTGGTACGCCTACTGCAACGCCTACTGCAACGCTAGCGTCACCCACAGTCGCGTCTCCTGCGGCCACGGACGATGCCATTAAAGAAAAGGTGCTTGACATCGTGGCCGAGAAGTCGGGCTATCCCAGAGACATGTTGGACCTGGAACTCGATCTGGAAGCAGATCTTGGCATCGACACCGTCAAACAAGCCGAGATGTTCGCGGCGGTACGAGCCGCGTACAACATTCCGCGCGATGAGAATCTCAAGCTGCGCGAATTCCCGACCTTGGCGCACGTGATCAGGTTCGCTCACGACAGACAGGCCGGTGTGACTAAAACTGAGCGCTCTTCCGCGATGCAAGAGAAAACCGCATCTGCACCGAAAAAACCGGGAGTGCCTGCATCTTCAGCTTCAAACCCGACTACAGCTGCGCGTCCCGTTCTCGCCAGTTTCGACGCCATCAATCGTATCCCACGTCGCGTACCTATTCCCACCTTGCGCCCGCCGCTCACCATTTGTAAGGCAACTGGTGTGACGCTGTGTTCTGGCCACCGTGTGGTCATCATGCCGGACAAGTCCGGTGTGGCTGCTGCGCTGACGCAGCGGCTTCAGACCTTCGGTGTCGAAGTTCTGCGGATCCAAGAAACGCTGGATGCGGACCAACTAGCTAAGCGTCTCAAGAGCTGGCTGGCCGCGGGTTCGGTTCAGGGAGTGTACTGGCTGCCCGCGCTCGACAACGAGGGAGACATCAGGGATATGGACCTCGCCAGTTGGCATGAGGCCCAGCGGCTACGGGTCAAGTCCCTGTATACCACCATGCGCATTCTGTACGAGCAGGTTGCGGCGCCGGGCACGTTCTTCGTGTCGGCAACGCGGCTGGGTGGACAGCATGGCTACGATGAGGCCGGCGCGGTCGCGCCGGTCGGTGGCGCAGTCGTGGGTTTCACCAAAACCTATAAACGAGAGCGGATGGACGCTCTGGTCAAGGCGGTCGACTTTGAAGCGGAACGAAAGCCGTCGGAGGTCGCAGACATCCTGATTGAGGAAACCCTGCGCGATCCTGGCGCAATCGAAATCGGCTACAAGGTAGGGCAGCGCTGGACCGTTGGCCTACAAGAGCAGCCCGCGACCGCTGGCACGCCCGGTCTAACCTTGGACCGCAACACCGTCTTTCTCGTCACCGGCGCGGCCGGAAGCATCGTATCGGCTATCACCGCCGACTTGGCGACGGCCTCGGGAGGCACGTTCTACCTGCTCGATCTGGTGCCCGAGCCTGATCCCAATGATCCCGATCTCACGCGCTTTGTGAACGACAGGGACGGCCTAAAGCGTGATCTGTTCGCACGCATCCAGGCGCGCGGCGAGCGCGCCACACCGGCCCTGGTTGAAAAAGACCTGGCAGCGCTGGAGCGAGCGCAAGCGGCCTGCAACGCCATCGAAGCCGTGCAAGCCGCGGGCGGCACGGCACATTATTTCAGTGTCAATCTGACCGATGCTGACGGTGTGGCCAAGGTGATCACGCAAGTGCGCGAGCGCAGTGGGCGGATCGATGTGCTCCTGCATGCCGCCGGCACGGAGCGCAGCCACTTTCTGCCGGACAAGGATATGCGGGAATTCGATCTGGTCTTCGACGTCAAGAGCGACGGCTGGTTCAATCTTCTGCATTGCATCGGCGACATGCCCCTCGGGGCGACCGTGGCCTTCAGTTCGATTGCAGGGCGCTTTGGCAACGCCGGACAAACGGATTACAGTTCGGCCAACGACCTGTTGTGCAAGATCACTTCGAGCTTCCGCACCACTCGGCCAGCGACACGCGGGATCGTCATCGACTGGTCGGCGTGGGGCGGTATCGGGATGGCCACCCGCGGTTCCATCCCTAAGATGATGGAACTGGCAGGTATCGATATGCTGCCGCCAGAGGCGGGGATTCCTTTGATTCGCCGCGAACTCACTGCGGGAGGGACGCGTGGTGAAATTGTTGTCGGCCAACGTCTTGGTGTTTTGCTGAACGACTGGGATGTCACAGGAGGACTGGATACATCAGCAGCAGATATCCCGACGGGTTCCCGATCAGGACCAATCTTCGGCAAGCTAGTAGCCGTGGGCTTGCAGAGTGGCCTCAAAATCGAGACCACGCTGGACCCGGCGATTCAGCCGTTTCTGCACGACCATCAAATTGACGGTACTCCAGTGTTACCTGGAGTCATGGGCATAGAGGCGTTTGCCGAGGCTGCGCTGTGCCTGCTTCCCGACTGGCACGTCGAAGCGATCGAAGACGTGAACTTTTTGGCACCCTTCAAGTTCTACCGCAAGGAACCGCGCACGGTGACGGTCGAGTCGGTCATCCATCCGGAGCGCGACACCTTGCTGGCATCCTGTCACTTGATAGGCCAACGGTCACTTTCTAATCACGGCGAGCCGCAAGTCAAAACGCACTTCACCGCCCGGGTGCGGCTAACAAAACAGATGCCGAAGGCGGTAACCGTGCCGGCGTTGGGTTTGATTGACGGGCGCATCATCGAAGCTGCCGACATCTATCGCCTCTACTTCCATGGACCCGCATACCAGGTTGTCGAGCGGGCATGGTGGGACGGACACCGCACTGTCGGGCTGCTAGCAAAAGGTCTGGCAGCAAACCACCTGCCGTCTGAGCTGCCGACATTCATGGCGCCGCGTTTGATTGAGCTTTGCTTCCAAACTGCCGGAATCTGGGAGATGGGCACGCAGTGCCGTATGGGTTTGCCGCAGCACATTGATCGCGTTTCATCATTGTTACCTTCGCCCCCCAATTCGGCCGACATCCGTTTGTACGCCGTGGTCACTTCCGACCCAGGTCGCGGCAGCTTCGATGCGGAGGTTGTGGATACGAAAGGAAACTGCTACCTGCAACTTAGTGGGTACCGCACCGTAGCGGTACCCAACGCGGTGAATGCCGAGCCGTTGAAGGCACTACAGGCTGCGATGTCACTGGACGCCGTCGCTGCGTAACCAACATAACTGATTGTCCTGACGATCGGTTCATACGGAGCCTTATGAAGCACGAATTTCAACGCGTAGCCATTGTGAATCGCGGCGAAGCTGCCATGCGCTTCATCCACGCTACCCGCGATTTCAATCAAGAGCACGGCACATCGTTGCGCACGATCGCGCTTTTTACCGAGCCTGACCGTCATAGCATGTTTGTGCGTGAAGCGGATGAGGCGGTGTGTCTTGGTCCCGCTCAGGTCCTCGATCCAAAGACGCAGCAGGCCAAGTGTAGTTACGTCGACTATGGCCGGCTAGAACGCGCGTTAGCAACCGCCCACGCGGAGGCGGTCTGGGTGGGATGGGGCTTTGTGGCCGAGCACGCCGCCTTTGCCGACCTTTGCCGCGAGCTGGGTATCGTGTTCATCGGCCCGGATGGCGATGTGATGCGGCGTGTGGGCGACAAGATCGCCTCGAAACGATTGGCCGAGCAGGTGCAGGTTCCGGTGACGCCCTGGAGCAATGGCCCGGTGGAAATGCTCAAGGACGCCTGGGCTCATGCCGAGCGTCTGGGTTATCCGCTCCTTATTAAGGCTACCGCAGGCGGCGGCGGGCACGGGATTCGTCTGGTGCGTTCGGCGGACCAACTTCCGCAAGCCTTTGCCAGCGCCCGGGCCGAGGCATACAAGTCCTTCGGGGATCCAACCGTTTTCATGGAGCAACAGGTGCAACGCGCGCGTCACGTCGAGGTTCAAATTATTGCCGACCACTACGGGACGACGTGGGCCGCCGGCGTGCGCGACTGCACCATCCAGCGACGCCACCAGAAAATCCTCGAAGAAGCACCCTCGCCGGCGCTTTCTCCGGAGCAAGATCGGGCGCTGTGCGACGCGGCGGTGCGCTTGAGTCAAGCAACTTGCTATTACAACGCTGGCACTGTCGAATTTCTCTACGAACCGGAAATCAACCGCTTCTCGTTCATGGAAATGAACACCCGGTTGCAGGTCGAACATCCGGTGACCGAATGCACGACCGGGCTCGACCTCGTTAAGCTTCAGATTCACGTCGCACGCGGGGGTCATCTGGAAGGCGAACCGCCGCGCACCTCCGGCCATGCCATTGAGGTGCGGCTGAATGCAGAAGATCCAGACAACGGCTTTACTCCGGCCCCGGGTGTTATTGAGCGCTTCCGAATTCTGCCAGGACTGGGGGTGCGTGTCGACACCGGTGTGGCCGAAGGCGATGCCGTTCCCGTGCAGTTCGACTCGATGATCGCCAAGATCATCGGCCACGGCCGCAATCGGAAAGAAGCGCTTTCCCGCCTGCAGCGGGCGCTGCGCGAGAGCGTTGTCGTCATCAAGGGTGGAACCAGTAACAAGGGGTTTCTGCTGGAATTGCTGAATCGACCCGAGGTGCAGTGTGGAGAATTTCATAATGGGTGGCTGGATCACTTGGCGTTCACCGGTAAGCATCTCGCCAGGCATTACGCCGATGTGGCTCTGGTTCAAGCCGCAATCGAGGCCTACGATGCCGAGTTGACGGTGGAGCAGGCGCAGTTTTATGCGTCAGCCGTGCGTGGACGGCCGCAGGTCCGGAGTGAGGTAGGCCGGACTACGGAACTACGCTATCGAGGCTATCGCTATTCGCCTAAAACGTATCGCCTCGGCCCCCAGCGATACCGCGTGGAGGTGAATGGAGCACGCTTCGATGCCCAGATCGACCGTCTGGGTCCGTTCGAAAGTTGGCTCACAGTCTTCGGGCGGCGTTTTCGCATCGTGTCCGTCGTTAACGGACTAAGTTACCGGATCGAGGTGGACGGTGTTTCGCACCGGATTGATCGAGATGACGGGGGCGTGGTGCACGCATCAGCGCCGGCCGTAGTGATTTCAATTCTCGTCAAGCCCGGCGATACGGTTGCGGTTGGCGACCGCCTAGCTGTGCTCGAGGCCATGAAAATGGAGATGCCGGTCGTGGCCCAATTTGCTGGGAAAGTCCGGCAGGTGATGACTATACCCAACGTGCAAGTGGACACCGGAGCGCCACTACTGCAGATCGACCCCGTCGCCGATGGCGAAACCATCGCGGAGGCAGAGCGAGTGGTCTTTGGTGGGTCGGACAACTCGACCGGAAACGGACAAGACATCCAATCCACCTGCCCTCAGAGCTTGGATGAGCTTCGCCAGCTCATGTTGGGTTTTGACGTGGATCCGAAACACACCGCGCGACTGCTCCATGAGTGGAGTCAGAATCGCCCCGTGGACAGCGACGAAATAAGGCAGCAGGAAGATGAGATCCTCAGCATTTTTGTGGATATATCTTCCCTGTTCCAACGTGAGCCAGACGTAAACCATCGGGCCAGCGGTGAAGAACCCAGTGCCGAAGCCCATCTGTTTTCATACTTGCGCATGCTCGAGACGCGCGGTGAAGGACTGCCCCCAACCTTTGTCAGCGCACTCCGACGCGCGCTGGCCCACTACGGTGTGCAGACGCTGGATCGCTCGCCAGAGTTGGAGGAGAGCTTGCTCCGGATTTACAAATCACATCAATGCGTGGAGCATCAAATCGCGCCAGTTGTAGGCCTGCTCGAAGGACGTCTACGACGTGTCCAGAAACTATCACCGGAGGGCGAGGAGCCGTTTCGGATGCTCCTCGACCGGATGGCCTCCGTGACCAATGGGCTCTTCCCCGCGCTCACGGACCTGGCCCGGGAAGTGCGCTATCGATACTTCGACCAACCTCAGTTTGAGCGGGCACGCAAGGAAGTGTATGAGCAGGTCGAGGACCACCTCGCCTATATGGCTGCTAATCCCGATGCTGCCGATCGCCACGAGAGAGTCCGCGCGTTGGTCGAATGTCCGCAGCCGCTGTTCAACCTGATCTCTGGGCGGTTCGCAACCGCCGACCAAGCCATGAGGGAATTGATGTTGGAGGCGCTAACCTGGCGATATTATCGGATTCGAAAGCTCACGAACTTTCGCTCCCTGGTTGTGGACGGACAGTCCTGCGCATCGGCTGAGTACGATCATCAGGGCAAGCGTATCCATCTCTTCACCACGTATGCCGAGTACTCCCGTCTCGCGGAGGCGGCGCGGACGCTGTTTCCTATGATTGCGGAAGTCCCGCCAGACCATGACATCGTCATCGATTTTTACGCCTTCCATTCCGGCAGGTTGGGTGACCCGGAGGCTGCGCAACAGGAAGTGCGCTCGATGCTCAATCAGGCTGGCTTCCCGCGCTCTATTCGGCGCATCGTAGCGACCGCCGCCGGCACCGGTCACGGCCAAGGTATAGCCGGCATGCATTTCACCTATCGCCCCAGTGGGAATACCTATGAAGAGGAGAAGTTCTACCGCGGAATCCACCCCATGATGGGCAAGCGGCTGCACCTCTGGCGACTCAGCAATTTCAAGATCGATCGTCTGCCATCCGTCGAAGACGTATACCTGATCCACGCCGTTGCCCACGATAACCCAAAGGATGAGCGGTTGTTCGCGTGCGCGGAAGTGCGCGATGTAACTCCGGTGCGAGATAAGACGGGTCGCATCGTGCAACTGCCACATCTGGAGCGCATGTTAACGGAAGCGATGGCCGGCATACGCCTATTCCAGTCGCGGCGGCCGATCCATCAACGCCTGCATTGGAATCGCATACTTCTCAATGTGTGGCCGCCGTTCAATCTTGGTCAGGATGAATTGCGTGATCTGGTGCGCAGACTCGCGCCTGCAACCAAAGGCCTGGGCTTGGAACAAGTGGTGGTGCGCGTCCGCATTCCTCATCCGGCGACCGGCGAGCTGCGCGACATGGTGGTGCGCATCTCCAGCCCGGGCGGCAGCGGTATGCTCACCACCTTCCGCCTCGCCGACAAGCTACAACCAATCAGACCGCTAACCGAATACGACCAGAAAGTCGTTCGCATGCGCCAGCGTGGATTCATCTACCCTTATGAAATCGTCAAAATGCTCACACCTGCTCCGGAACACACACGGGCGGAATTCCCCCCCGGCGATTTTGTCGAGCACGACCTTGATTCGAACGGACGTTTGATCGCAGTCGATCGGCCCTATGGTCAAAACAAAGCAAACATAGTGGTTGGCATCATCCGCAACTTTACCACCCGGTATCCCGAGGGCATGGTTCGCGTCATGCTGCTGGGTGACCCGAGTAAAGACCTAGGAGCGCTAGCCGAGCCGGAATGCCGGCTCATCATCGCTGCCCTGGATCTGGCCCAGGAGATGGGCGTGCCGCTGGAATGGTTCCCCATTTCCGCCGGTGCCAAGATTTCGATGGACAGCGGCGTGGAGAACATGGATTGGATTGCCCACGTCCTGCGCCGTCTGGTGGAGTTCACGCAGGCGGGCGGCGAGGTCAACCTCCTTATTAATGGGATCAACGTGGGGGCGCAGCCGTACTGGAACGCAGAAGCCACCATGCTCATGCACACCCGGGGCATTCTGGTGATGACGCCCAAGGCGGCGATGGTACTCACGGGCAAACGTGCTCTCGACTACTCGGGCGGCATCTCGGCTGAGGACAATCAGGGCATTGGCGGGTACGACCGCATCATGGGCATCAATGGACAGGCGCAGTACTGGGCGCGAGACATTGATGAAGCCTGCCACATCCTGTTCCGTCACTATGACCACACCTACGTAGCCCCCGCCGAGCGGTTCCCCCGGCGTGCAGAGACCAATGATCCTATCAATCGTGATGTACAGGTTTATCCCCACACTAAAGGTGAGGAAGGCTTCACGCGCGTGGGCGACATACTGTCGGACGTGACCAACCCCGGACGCAAGAAATCTTTCGACATCCGTAAAGTGATGATGGCGGCGATTGACCAGGACCATGCGCCGCTGGAGCGATGGGCGGGCATGCGCGCAGCGGAGACCGGGGTAGTTTGGGATGCACATCTTGGCGGCTATCCGGTTTGCCTCATCGGTATTGAGTCGAGGCAGGTACCTCGCCTGGGATTTGTCCCAGCAGACGGGCCCGATCAGTGGACCTCCGGGACGCTGTTCCCGCAATCGTCTAAGAAGGTGGCGCGCGCCATCAACGCGGCCAGCAACAACCGGCCATTGGTACTGCTGGCCAATTTGTCAGGATTCGATGGCTCACCGGAATCCATGCGCAGGCTACAGCTTGAGTACGGCGCCGAGATTGGCAGGGCGGTGGTGAACTTCAGAGGCCCCATCGTATTTTGCGTGATCTCCCGCTATCACGGCGGAGCTTACGTGGTTTTCTCACGGGCGCTAAACCGGAACCTCGAGGTGGCGGCATTGGAGGGAACGTACGCTTCCGTTATCGGTGGTGCGCCGGCGGCAGCGGTGGTTTTCGCCGGTGAAGTCGAAGCTCGGGCCCGCAAAGACCCACGTCTCCAAGAATTGACTCAGGCGATGGCCAAGGCCCAGGGTGCGGAAAAAGGACGGATACGCACACAGTGGGACGAGCTCTTCAAGATCGTACACTCCGAGAAGCTGGGCGACATGGCCGCCGAGTTTGACCGCGTCCACAGCGTGCAACGGGCGCTCGCAGTAGGCGCGCTGGATCGCATTATTCCCCCCGCGACCCTGCGACCTTATCTGATCGACGCAGTGGAACGGGGCATCGCAAGAGACGAAGAATTGGAAGCACTGAAGCGAGAAGTTCCGGTGGCTGAAGCGCCTAAGATCGCGAGGGTAGCTTGATTGAGGTCCATTGGCAGGAACAGATCGAAGCGGATGTGCCGGCGGAGGATGATTGGCTTGGCGCAAGTGAAGTCACCTTCCTGGGCGGCCTGCGCTTTGCCAAACGCCGCGCCGACTGGCGGCTGGGACGCTGGACTGCGAAACGCGCTTTGGCCATCTGGCTGGGTGTGCCTAGTCATCCCGAGGTCCTTGCAAAAATAGAAATACGCCCCGCGCCATCCGGCGCGCCAGAGGTTTTTGTCGCCAACAAGCCAGGGCCCGTTACTGTTTCGATCAGCCACCGCGGCGGTAGAGCGGCGTGCGCTGTGGCTCCGTCCGACATCGAGATGGGTTGTGATCTGGAATTTATTGAACCGCATACCGACGCTTTCATCTCCGACTATTTCACTCTGCAAGAGCAAGCGCTGGTCACAGAAGCACCAGCGACGGACCGACCTCGGCTCTTAGCTCTATTATGGAGTGCGAAAGAGAGTGCCCTCAAAGCGCTGCACAAGGGTCTGCGGCTTGACACACGCAGTGTCGTTGTCCGCCCGGTCGAGGACTCATTCGGCCTCAATGGCTGGAGTCCGCTGCAAGTTCACTACACTGACGGCCAGGTGTTCCACGGCTGGGGCCAACAGGCTGACGGCATTGTGCGCACTCTGGTTGCCGCGCCACCACCACACCCGCCGATTCGGCTTGACGATTCCGGATTACGTTCCGGACACGGTCGCCCTCAGCGAGTAGAGGATTGGAGATTGGCGTGATTGCCCGAGTGCAATTCAGAGGCCCGCTGCAATACCGCCTCCGGAGTGCTGCCGAGCTGAGCCAATCGATCCTCGAAGTGTCTGCCCGGCGGATGCTCAAAGGCCCGCGGCGGCCCGGTTGGAACTGGTTTGTGGAAGTGGCCACAAGAACGCTGAAGAAGCAGGTAAGCACTGCATTTAAAATGCGTGATGTGAAGGAAGCACGCCGCTACTTGGATTCGGTGCTTATCAGTTCACCGGCATTGTCAGAGGTAAACATCAGACAGTTTGTGCATGAGAAGTTCAGAGGAAGTTGGTTCTCCGGCAAGAACACAGAGCCGCGCGTAACTGTCCTGTATTTTCATGGCGGCGGATATTCTTTTTACCCTCGGGCTTACGCCAGCTTCATCACGCAGATCACGCTGGCGGCGAAATCGAGGACGTTTGCCCTGAACTACCGTCTCTCGCCGGAACATCGGTTCCCGGCTCAGCTTGAAGATGCGCTCAACGCCTACCGTTGGTTGCTAGAGAACGGCACCGATCCCGACAATCTGGTTCTCGCCGGCGACTCGGCTGGTGGCAACCTGACGTTGGCTTTGCTTTTGAAAGCACGCGATTTGAAGCTCCCGCTGCCGGCTCTAGGCATCGCTCTCTCACCGCCGACCGACTTCGAGAGTGAAATCGTCAACAATGAAGAATTTGATTGGATAGACAAGCGAGCGATCCTGATGTGGAGGGACTGGTTTTGCGATCTGGCGCAAGGGCGTGACCCATTGATTTCGCCAGTGCGGGCCGACCTGCGCGGCCTTCCTCCGATTTATATGCAGGCTGGACGCGCCGAGATCTTGTACGGCAGCATTCAAGCCTTCGCCGATCGCGGCAAGAATCAGGGAGCGGATGTCGTCCTGGAAACCTGGAAAGACATGAATCATGACTTCCAGATATTTGGCCCCGATGCGCCGCAGAGTGCCGAAGCACTGCGGCGGATAGGGGCAGTCATCAATGAGAGGATCAAAGCGCGCAATCAAATGGAGACCATTAATTCGTGACTCAGGGACGATGCGAAGCACACTTTTTAGTTCTCATCCCGAGGAGCGCAGCCATGAGAAATCTTATTGTTCATGGGCTCCCGGTAGAAAAACAGATTCTCACTTTGTTCGGAATGACACCAAATATCGTGGCCGGCACGGTTTAAATTGTATGCAGCAGTCGCCAACGAATGAACGGCGGGCGTTATGCGGTACCGCGACGATCAAATGGAATTCGACTTCATCGTGATCGGGTCAGGCTTTGGCGGCAGTGTTTCAGCCCATCGGCTGGCGGAGAAGGGCTACAAAGTCGCCGTCATGGAGATGGGCCGGCGCTGGACGCCGGACAATCTGCCG